>JAUVBI010000118.1 GCA_030591305.1 Pseudomonadota bacterium | reverse complement strand
TTGAAGAGCCCGACCTGACATGGTTTGCCCTGGCTGCCTATAACATCGGTATGGGACACCTTGAAGATGCCAGGATCATCACCCAGCGCATGGGACACAACCCGGATGTGTGGGTGGATGTTATGGCCCACCTGCCCTACCTACAGAAAAGTAAGTACTACGAAAAAGCACGCTACGGTTATGCCCGGGGCAGTGAGCCGGTCACCTATGTGCAGAATATTCGGCATTACTACAGTATTTTACAGTGGCAGGATATTGCCCAAAATAAGCCGTTGCCGCCGGTGAAACCGAATGACTATTTACCATCCTCGATTCGCAGCAAACGTTTTTCTGTGCTGTAGTTTATTGGACGTCAGCTACTTCCTGCGGGCTTTAAAAAAAGCCTGTAGCCTGGTGCTGCTTTCGTCCGCCAACACCCCGCCCTGCCATTTCAACGTGTGGTTGTACCAGGGCTCATCAAGCAGGCTGCAACGGCTGCAGATAACACCCGCCTTGGGCTCATAGGCGGCAAATACCAGGCGCTCTATGCGCGCATGAATCATCGCGCCTGCACACATGGTGCAGGGCTCAAGTGTGACATACAGAGTAGTTCCGGGGAGTCTGTAATTTTCCGTTGCGCTGGCAGCCGCCCGCATGGCGACGATCTCGGCATGAGCGGTGGGGTCATTACTGCCAATCATTTGATTGCTGCCCTCTCCCAGTATTTCTCCAGAGCGAACAACAACAGCCCCTACCGGCACTTCACCTTCCTCCGCGGCCCTGTCGGCAAGCTCCAGAGCGCGGCGCATCCACACCTCGTGTTGATCATTCTCCTGACCGGGCTCGATGATAGACAAAGGCGACTCCTCCGATGGGCGGCGAATTAATTCACCAATAGTATCAAAAGCATAACTAGCGCCTATCCATTTCAAATAAGGCAGCACTTGCTCCTTGAGCAGGTACAGGCTTTGCCAACCGCAGGGCGAGTTTAGTCGTCGTATTTTATTCTGTCTAGTTGCCCTTGTACTCGGGTTTTCTTTTTTCCAAAAATGCTGCAGTCCCTTCCCTGGCATCGTTGCTGGAGGCTACCACAACCCCGGCAATGCCCTCGTAATCGAGAATCTCCTCCAGAGTCGCACCCTGGGCAGACATATGAATCAAGCGACGCGCCATATCCACGGCAACACTGGCACCACCAGCCAGCAATTTGGCATAGGCCAGTGCTTCTTCATAGGCTTTACCCTCTTCTACCAGTTCGTCCAACAGCCCCATTTCTTTGCATTGCTCAGCTTTGAATATCTGCGCTGTCTCTACCATCATCAGGGCATTGGACAAACCTGCAATTTTGGGCAGGTAGTACGACATACCACAGTCCGGTGCCACGCCAATTTTAGTAAAAATAGCGGCCATTTTGGTGGTGGTATCGCCAAAACGCCGGTCACATGCCAGCGCGTAGGCCAGGCCCGCACCCACCGCTGCACCGTGTATGGCCGCTATCACTGGCTTGTCCACCTGCATGAGCTGACGTACCACTTCAAAGAACGGCCCACCGGGGGTTTTACGTTGTGAGCGGGGTATGGGGCGGGAGGCGTCGGAAGTGCCCGGCATGGGCCGATCGCTGTCACCGGAAATAAAGTCGACATCACCACCAGCGCAGAAGGCCCGACCGGCGCCATGTAGCAGTATGCTTCGCACATCATCGTTGTAGCGCAGAGACAACAGTAATTGTGACAGCTCTTCTGCCAATTCCCAGCTAACCGCATTAAGCTTATCCGGCCGGTTCAGGGTGATAATGCCCACATTGTCTTCAATGCGGAACAGAATCATGTTGTCTTCTTTACTCATCTCTCTTCTCCTTGTCTTATAGGGCCAGTTCTAAGCCTGTGCCGTCAATTCGTCTATAGCTGAGTTGAAGGCAGTCAGTGTGTAGTCCAGATCATCAGTATGGGCCAGAGAAACAAAAAATACTCAAATGAAGTGAGGAATAATGTCCTCATTGAACCAAGCCAGCCAATCCAGGCACTGTTCAAACTCTTCTAACCTCGGGGGCATCACCTGGGCGACGGTGGCGCCGGCCTTTTGCAAAAATTCCAGTTCGCGCATAATCTCGTCACGACCCGAGGCAATGCTGGTATCGCCAGTTTCTCGGTGAGAGTAGTCTTCCACCTGATATGAGGTGGTTGGCACTACTATTTCAAAGCTGTCTTTTTTCTCCTCCCAGCCGGGTTGTTCCGCAATGAACTTCAAAGAGGTAGCCAGTTCATCATGGGTAATCAGCCAGGGTATCCAACCGCTGCCATGTTTAACCGCACGGCGCATTGCGACTTTGGTATTGCCGCCAATAAATATAGGGGGATGAGGTTTTTGTATGGGTTTCGGGTCCATCACAATATTCTCAAACTGGCTGTAATAGCCCGAGAACTTTGGCTCATCGGAAGTCCAGCACTCCTTCAACACTTCCAGGTATTCGTCGGTAATTTTTCCCCTGGCCTTAAATGGAACATTCAGGGCTTCAAATTCCCGCTCCAGGTGTCCGGGCGCTGTGCCAAGAGTAAATCTGCCACCGGCGATAAATTCTATAGTGGCAATTTGCTTGGCCAGCATCAGTGGATTGCGATAGGGCAAAACCAGAATATAGGTCATTAGATGAATACGCTCTGTCGCACCGGCGAGTACGGCACAGGCCGTCACCCCCTCTGGAAAGCGACTGCCCATCATCTCGCACATTTCGGTGGGCATGAACACATGCTCTGGTACCGTCATCCACTGCCATCGCTGTTTGTCTGCCGCCCTGGCAAAACGCAAAATTTCTGCACCTCCAGCGGTTTTTTCCCAGGGTGCCATGGCCGCCGGATAATTGAGTAAACCGGGTGTTGCTAGTGCGAATTTCATTGGTTTCATAAAGCTTTTTCCGTCGCCCTTTCCCTTTCCCTATCTGCAATTCACGAAAATTATTTCATTGCAGTAAGTAACGGGGGCATAAATTTAAATACACGAATAAATATATCTCACGGGCAGTGATACAGGTCAACTTGTAGAAGCGGCATCGGTGAGGTGCGAGGTATTTGGTATATCCTCGCATACCAGCCGTATCCTCTACAGTACCTTGATTAGCTTGCCACCATTGTCAGCGGTCAAATGACCAAATGCGGTCAAAGAAAAACCATCATTAGCTGCCAGTGCCAAAAACTCATCTTCGTCCTCAGGACGAAGAGCTATCAATAAGCCACCACTGGTTTGCGGATCACAGAGGATATGCTTCTGCATTTCGTTTAACGCTTCTACCTTATGCCCATAACTTTCAAAATTCTTCAGCGTGCCGCCGGGAATAGCCCCCTGTTGCAAATAGTGCTCAAGCTCTGCAATAACGGGCACTTTTTCAAATTCCACCAGCGCATTCAACGCACTGCCTTCACAAATTTCACTGAGGTGCCCCAGCAGGCCAAAACCCGTCACATCGGTCAGTGCGGTAACTCCCTCCATAGAGGCTATTTTTGTTCCAAAATCATTTAGCTGACACATCAAATCCCTGGCAATAACACTGTGTTCTTCATGCAGGATTTTTTTCTTTTGTGCCGTGGATAAAATTCCTATACCCAGGGGCTTGGTCAGATAGAGCTTACAACCGGCCTCGGCGGTATTGTTCTTCTTAAGCCTTTCAAGGGATACAGAGCCGGTAACCGCCAGCCCGAATATTGGCTCGGGAGAATCAATACTGTGTCCACCGGCAAGCTGAATCCCCGCATCGTAACAAGCTTTTCTGCCACCATCGACCACTTGCCGGGCCACTTCCGGTGGCAGCACATTGACCGGCCAGCCCAGTATGGCAATCGCCATCATTGGACTGCCGCCCATAGCGTAAATATCACTGATGGCATTGGTAGCGGCAATACGGCCAAAATCAAAGGGGTCATCAACGATGGGCATAAAAAAGTCAGTGGTACTGATAATTCCCAGACCATTGCCCATATCGTAGACAGCGGCATCATCCCGGGAATGGTTAGCTACCAATAACCTGTCATCTCCAGGAAGTTCTATATCTGACTGCAAAATAATATCCAGAACCGCAGGGGATATTTTGCAGCCACAACCGGCACCGTGGCTGTATTCGGTTAGTTTAATTTTGTCATTCATGATTCAAGACCATATCCATATCCATATTCAATTAACAACGGAACCAAAAAACTGCAGCTCGCGGGTATTTCATTGGTAAACAAATCGCCGCAGGCACAAGGCCGTGCTCAGTAGATAACTTTCTCATCGATCAAGCGCTGATAACGCGCATCATCCATACCCAGAATTTCTTTAAATACCCGCTCATTATCCTGCCCCACCCAGGGGCCCGGCTTTACGACGGCTTCGGTTTTGCTGGTTTTCACATAGGCACCGTAAATGGTTTCCCGAAACCCCAGTGGATGTGTCACTTCCACAAAAGTCCCCCGCGCATTATAGTGTGGGCTGCTTAACAGGTCTGCAACATTCAGTACCGGTGCTGCAGCAACACCTTTCGCCTGTAGCTTTTCGGTCAGGTCATAGTCATCAAAGCCGGCCGTCCACTGCGCCACTTTGCCGTGCAACTCATCAATATTGTCCAGCCGATTTGCTAAGTTTGAAAAGGCATCCCCCTCGGCCCACTCGGGATTATCCATGGCCGACTTCAGGCAATCCCACTCCGGTTCAGAGGGGGCCGCAATACTGATCCAACGATCATCACCTGCGCAGGGAAACACACCGTGGGGCGCAGCGGCATTCACCGGGTGCTCATTGCCTTTCGGACCCCCAACACGTTCATTGAGGACGTAATCCATATAAGCAGGACCCACTACCTGCATAATCGCCTCCTGCTGCGAAAAATCTACATGCTGGCCAACACCGCTATTTTTGCGATGATTGAGTGCTGTAAGAATTGCAAAAGCACCAAAGATGCCGGCAAAAGGATCTGCATAGGCATTCTCAACCGGGATAGGCCCACCGTTCTTATAGCCCACCAGAGAATCCAGGCCCGTTAATGATGTCAGGCTCAAACCATAGGTACGAACGTTTTTCATGGGCCCGGTCAAACCTGCTCCCGGCATGGAAAAAAGAATAATATCCTCTTTGACCTTGCACAGTTCCTCATAGCCCAGACCCATTTTTTCCATGACGCCGGGGCCAAAATTTTCAATCACAACATCGGCGGTAGCAATTAATTCGAAAGCCAGTTTTTTAGCCTCGGGTTCTTTTAAATTCAGAGAAACAGAACCGTTGCCCGCCCAACAGGCATGATTGGACAGACTGCGATTAAAACCCGGCTCTCCCCCGGCGAAAGGCGGCAGGTTTCGTGTCATATCGATACGCGCCTGTGACTCAATTTTGAGGACTTCAGCGCCCATGTATGCCAGTGTCTGACCGGTGACTGGACCGGCCCACACCCAGCCGAAATTGACCACACGGATACCTTTTAACGGAAGTGCTTTTGCCATGGCGATTTCTCCCTAAATAGTTCCGTCAGATTTCAACTGTTCAATTTCAACATCACTCATGCCGAGAATTCCACTATAAATTTCGTGGTTGTGCTGACCCAGCAAGGGCGCTACTGTGTTCGGCCCTCCGGGGCAAGCAGGCAATTTGAAAGGCGCACCCAGGTTTCTGACTTTGCCCAGCTCGGGGTGCTCCATATCAACAAAATAATCCCTTGCGGCCAGGTGGGGCTGCTGAGCAGCCTCGGCAATGGTAAAGACTGCCGTTACAGGGCAGCCAGCTGCCTGACACTTCTCCATGATTTCCATTTTGTCGTGCTGCATACTCCACTCTTCGATAAAAGAATAAATGACATCGGCATTCTGCGCCCGCATGAACATATCATCGAACAGTTCCATGTCGGCCCATTCAGGGTTTCCCATCACCTCTTTCAGGCCCTGCCACTGGCCAGTTTCCAGCGCCAGCATCCACACATGGCCGTCTTTGCAGGGCATGATGGTAGCTGGCGCGCCCAGAGGCATCCCCACCCCTGTACGTTTATCGAATTTGCCATCCTGTGCATAACCACCAATATTCTGGCCACCTACAAAAGCGGCCGCAATCGCCTCGGCACAGGAGACATCCACCTGCTGGCCGCCACCCACCTTATCTCGACCATATACTGCAGCCATACCCCATGAGGCACCGCTGACTGCACCAAAATAATCCGCTGCAAAGGTACCGTGCTCTAATGGCATCTCTCCGGGACGGCCGCAGTAGCGGCTGCTGGCACCGGACAAATGATAGGCATTCAGGTCGTAGGCGTTCCAACCGCTGTATGGGCCGGTCTGGCCAAAAGGAGTAATTGAAATAACGACTAAATCGTCGTTTACCCGGGCGATACTTTCATAATCGAGACCCCAGTTTGACATCTGTTTTGGCAGGTTATTCTCAATCAGTACATCCGCCCACTGCAGCAAACGTAAAAATAGTGCCCTACCAGCCCCCGTCGTTACATCGCAGGTAACACCTCGCTTATTCGTGTTATTAATAAAAAACAAACCGCTCTTTTCCAGGTGGGGAATATCCTGGGGAAATGGGCCGGTATGACGAGCCCCATCACCATGAGGCGGCTCTACTTTAATGACATCGGCACCATAATCACTGAACAGTTTGGCGCAGAACGGCGCGGAGACCATCTGGCCAAAATCAAGAACCTTGATTCCATCTAGTGCTCCGGCAGACATACTCGCTCCCCGTTTTCTCTGTTAAAAGTAAGCTTCCCGTTCATTCGCTATGCTGCAAATGGGTCTGCTATGGTGACCTCAGAATTGTCCAGTACATCCGCCGCAATCAATTCCTCAAGGGCACGGGAATCCAGCCAGTTCATCTGCTGCTGCTTGGCACGGCGGAAGAATAACTGAATATCGTACTCCATGGTAAAGCCGTAGCCGCCATGGATCTGTATACACTTCGCCGTGGCATCGCGGAAAACATTACAGCAGAACAGCTTGGCCATGGGCGCCAGGCGCTCAACAGATTTGTCTTCGCTGTGCGCCCAGGCCGCCTCCCAGACCAGAACCTGGGCGCCGTCAATCTCCACTTTGGCATCAGCCATGTAGTGAGCCAGTGACTGAAAAGCCCCTATGGGCTTATCAAACTGCTCGCGCTCATTGGCATACTTTACTGTCATTTCCAGTGCTCTGTGAGCACCGCCAACTGCATAGGCCGCCTGCAGGATACAGGCCTCCTGTAGAACCTCCCGCCACACCGCCCAACCACCCGACAGACAATCAGTGGCCGCAATCGCAACACTATTAAATGTTACCTTGTACTGCGTGTCATAGGCCATGGAGTGTTGCTGTTCAAGTGATACACCGTCGGCGCCGACATCGACCAGGAACAGGTCGATAGCATCCGCTGCATCCCCGGTACGTGCCAGCACCAGAAGCTTTTGTGCAGCACTTGCATAAAACACGTGGCGTTTGACACCGTTCAAGGTAAAGCCATCGCCATTGGCTATAGCACGTACTTGTACACCCTCGGGACCGAAACCGTTATCGGGCTCCAGCCAGGCCGGAGCAATAATCAGATCGCCACTGCCAATTAGGGGCAGCAACTCGCTTTTCTGTTCTTCACTACCACCTTTGGTGATTGCCGACACCGACACGACAGAGCTGACAAAGTGCGGCCCTGGTGCCAATCCGCGACCCAATTCTTCATAGATATGCGCACAGTCCTGTAAATTCAATCCTATACCGCCATACTCCTGGGGCAGCATGATGCCCAACAGGCCAGTCTCTTTCATCTGTTGCCATAACTGCGCGGGAATGCCGGTTTCATCATGCTCCATCGACCGGACCACAGCCATCGTACTGTGGTCTTCGACCATACTCCTGACCATATCCCGAAGAAGAGTCTGTTCTTCTGTAAAATTAAGATCCATTGATGATGCCTCGTATAAAGTCTCTGTGTTTGTGTTAACGGATGTGCATAGGCGCTACCCGATCTCAATATTCTGTTATGGCTGCCACTGCTCAGCCTTACGGCCCCAGGGGTTGTCCTCGTCATCTTTGGGTATTGCCACCCGTGCCTGGCAGGAAGTAGACACCTCACCATCAATGGAAACGGCAACACTTAAATCAAGCCAGCAACAGCCCGTGTCGTCAGTGGTTATTTTCTCAACCCTGCCGGACATTGCCATCTCATCACCTGGAAATACCGAGCTGCTCATCTTGAACTTCATTCTGCCCAGCCTACCTTTTGGCCCGGTCCAGTCGGTAATATAGCGTTCAAACCAGGCCGCGTTGTTTGGCGTATTAATAAAAATATCCTTTACGCCACTGCGATTAATAGCGAAATTCCTGTCGTGATGCATGGGCCGCCAGTCGCGACTGGCCAGTGCTCCAAGTACCACCGTGGTTGCGCTAACCGGGATTAACAAAAGTGGCAACTCATCTCCCACGGCCACCCCATCTGCGGTGAGGCTTTTAATATCGGCCACGCTCATTGCTCCGGCCTCCTGTATCCCAGGCAGGTGTATATATCGGTGCCCACATGTTCACCATCCTGATTGACACTCTCGACATTGATAACCCAGAATCGACCGATGCCTACCCTGGTTTTTTTTACATCACTTATAGATTTAATCACCTGATGGGTTTTTAACTTATCGCCTATTTTTACCGGTACACCAAAAATATTTTCATTGCCCGAGATAATTGCCTCGGGCAAATCCATCATGCGTTTCATGTCAAAGTGACTTTGCAACGCTGTGCGCTCACCGTCAAAGCCCGGTGTCCAGTAATGTGGCCGGAACCAGACAGACAACATAGTAGGTGGTGCGATTTGCGCGCCTGCCAACTCTTCGGCTACAGATTTGTCCCAATAAAGTGGATTGCCGTTCTGAACTGCGGCCAATGTGTTGTACACATAGCCCATCTCTATATCGAACTCGGTCTCCTCCTCGTACAGAGGTTTACCGATTAAATCCAGCACGTCCTGCGGGATCTCAGGTACTTCATCTGACATGCCTGTTACTCCTATTCAACACCACCGCTATTTTTCAAGCGTATGATATCCTCATCGCTAAAACCTGCGCCCTGCAACACTTCATCAGTATTGGTTACACCGGCGCCCTGCACACGGTGTAAGGCTTGCTCACGCTCGCAACCGGCCAGTATCGGCGCCAGTTGACGAAACTCGCCCTGCTCTGGATGTACCGCCTTCATAAAGCTGTTGCGCGATACCAAGTGTTCATCCTCTACCACTTCGGCTATAGAGAGCACTGGCGCAACGCAGGTATTTTCAG
>JAUVBI010000179.1 GCA_030591305.1 Pseudomonadota bacterium | reverse complement strand
CGTTTGTTAAAACCACTTCCAGAGACTCTGTGGCCACGCCGCCTACAGAAAGTGCATTAACCCGTACCTTGGGAGCAAATTCCATGGCCATATTTCTGGTCATCATGTTCAGGGCTGCCTTGGATGCGCCGTAGGCAACGAATGCTGTTTGCACCATGTCGCTGGCGCGCGAGGAAATATTGATAATTGTGCCTTCTCCCACTGTTTCTACCATTTTGGGCACGGCCAACTGGGTCAGTTCAAAGGCCGAGAGAACATTAAACTCAAATGCACGCCTGAAAAAGCCCGTGCTGGTCTCCATCGCTGCACGGGGTCCTGTGCCCCCGGCATTGTTTATTAAGATATCGAGCCTGCCAAAATGTTCTATCGTTTGGGTCACCAGGTTCGCCAACTGTTGGCTGTCGGTTACATCGGTGCTGATAGCCAGCGCGCGCCGCCCCCGTTCTTCAACTTCTGTGGCGGTCTGTTCTATGTCTGCCATAGTACGTGCTGCACACACGACATCGGCACCGGCCTCTGCAAAAGCCAGGGCAATGGCCTTCCCTATGCCTTTTCCCGCACCTGTTACGATAGCGACTTTATCTGTTATAAAAAACTTGTCAGTAATCACCGCGCTACATTTACCCTTTTTTTAACAGGTGTGGAGCAGCGCGTCCGGCTACCAGGGGAAGATCAAGATAGGTCCTGATTCCAGCTTCCGCCCGGCAGACATAGGGCAGGGCACTGACACCGTGATTTGCAGTGGCCACAATGCCGGGGTTGCGCACCAGCCCGGCAGCGATAGGTTCGGGGTGCCAGCCATGAAAGGTTACTTTGGACGTAGGGTCACCGGTAATTTCCACCTCAAATCGCTCTTCCTCAGGGCCGAAGGTCCAGGGTGGGTCCAGGTGTTCCTGGCCCATGAGCCAGTTCGTTCTTACCGTTATTACAACCTCACCTTTAACCGTTCCCTGCCAGGTAAAACGTTGTGCTGCAACATGACCGGGCTGGATAATGCCAATGGGCGAATCGATAGGCTGGGTTGCTACAGACATCTCATGTGTTGATAGGGTCTTAGAGTCCAGGTCCAAGCCCAGTTCGTGGGCGACCATTTCAATTGATTGGATAAATCCGTCACCCATAAAGGCCAGCATCGGGCTGTTGGCGGCCTGTTCCGGTGTTTTTCCGAATAGCATGATTTCGCCTACAACGTCTGGCGCGCCGTAGGTGCGAATATCAGAAAACTCTTCGGCTCGCACGTGGGTGATGGCACTGCTCAGGGCAGATACCATCAGGGGAAAGCGCTCGGTGATACCTCCGGGGTGGATGCCTGTTCCGTGCAAGGTACTGTTGCCTTGCTGGCATGCTTCCTCAAGCAGGCTTATATCCCGGTCTCCCGGGAAAAACCAGCTGAGGGGCGTTACTACGTTTTTTCCGCTCGCCAGTATACGCGCCACGATAGCCTTGTCGGCCATAACCGGGCTGTACATGACGACATCGGCTTCCATGGCCAGTAGTTCTTCAATATTATTGGTGGCAGTAACACCTACCGGCCCTATGCCGCAGAGCTCGCCAACATCCAGGCCCGCCTTGTCAGGGTTGTGCACCCAACACCCTATCAATTGCAGTTCAGGGTGCTTTACTATGCCCTCTATAGCGGCTCGGCCAACTCCCCCTGTTGCCCATTGAATTACCCGAAATGCCATACAAGCCCCTGTTGCTACTTCAAGTTATAGTAATTGCTATAAATTATAGTTAAAACTATAATTAATTCAAGTTTTAGTGACAATGCAAACAGTAGAGATTTCAGAATGAACAGAGCCAGGCTTTCAAAAGTGGCTGCAACTATTCAGCCGACACAGCAAAGACAGGGGCGTCGTCCTACAGCCAGGAGCGAGCGGACACGTCTTGAGGTGCTGGATGCTGCAGCGTTGTGTATTGCCGGGGAGGGCTTTGCCGCAGCCACTACCACTATGATAGCGGAGCGAGCGGGGGTTAGCTGGGGCGTATTACAGTACCACTTTGGTGGTAAGGACGGTCTTATGTTGGCGGTCCTCGAACACGGTATGAGTCAGACAGAAAATCTTTTCACCGAAGTGATCACTGCCGGTATCACTGCCGACTCCCTGGAGGAGCGTCTGCATATTCTTACCAGCGAGGCCTGGAAAATTTACTCCTCGCCACTGGCGCGGGCCGCCATCGAAATAGTAATCAACTATCGCAGTAACTGGCAGCAGGACCCAGACAAAAACCGTTACCTGCTTGAATTGAATAGAACACAGATTCGATTGGCCCGCGGGGCGCTTTACTGCGCTATTGGGGATAATAAAGTCGCCCACTTTCTCGCTGGTATATTCCTGGCAGCTTTGCATGGTTTTGGAGCGAGCCTGTTGCAGTATGGCCCGGGCCACGGGTTCCAGAAAGAACGCGATGCTCTGGTACAGGTGTTGGCCACTTATGCACAGAGGGGCATGTTATGAGCTATCGTGTTGTTCAGTGGGGCACCGGTAATGTGGGCTACCACAGCCTGCGTCACTTGATTGCGCATCCAGATTATGAATTGGTAGGCCTGCATGTTCACGGTGAATCTAAAATTGGCCTGGATGCGGCCGAAATTGCCGGGCTCGAACACGCTACTGGCATTATTGGCAGCGGGGACATTGATGCATTACTGGCGCTGAAACCGGATTGTGTTTTATACAATGCCAATGGGGAAAACCGCCCCTGGGCGGCCCTTGATGACCTCGCGACAATACTTTCTGCCGGTATCAACGTACTGTCGACGGCAATGATCTTTCTTATTTATCCTCCCTTTGCAGAGGCCTCTATGAGGGAGCCGTTGGAGAAATCTGCCCTGTCGGGCAAAGCCACCCTTTATATCAGTGGCGTAGATCCAGGCTTTTCCGGTGACGTCATGCCCCTGGCAGCCTTGCAACTGTCCGACCAGGTTGAGGAAATTCTCGTCCAGGAGTTAATTGACTATTCAAGTTATCAGGACCCGGAATTTACCGGGGTAGCCTTTGGTTTTGGCCGGCCAGAGAGTGATGCACCGGTTATGGCAAGCCCCGGTGTATTGACGGCTGCCTGGGGTGGCATGGTGCAAATGATTGCCGACAGGCTGGGTCTGGAGCTGGATGAAATTCAAGAAAGTTACGAACGCGTATTCACCAGCGAGGCCTTTGATACACCTATGATGCATGTACCTGCAGATACGTGTGCCGCCGTGCGTTTCAGGTTGGAGGGAATGGTTAACGGTCGGCCCGTTATTATCACCGAACACGTCAACCGTCTGCGCAATGATATTGCCCCGCATTGGCCGATGCCCCCGGAGGGGCAGCAGGGTGTGCATCGCTGTGTGGTAACGGGAAATCCCAGTGTTAAAATGGAGTGCTTTCTGGAGGGTTTCGATGGAGACTACAATACCGGCGGTGTGCAATCTACGGCCATGCGCATGATCAATGCGATTCCTGCAGTGTGCCAGCATGAGCCGGGGCTGGTGAGTACTCTTGACCTGCCTTACACGCCCACGACAAATATCATTTCCTGAATCAGTCGCTCGCTCCACGGGGTAAATTCGCAATGAGAAAGCGCATCATATTGCCGCCCATTACTTTACGAATTTCAGTCTCAGTGAAGTCCGCCACAAGCATTTCATGGGTTAGCACCGCAAGCTCAGAGGCGTCGAAGGGGGCTGCAATTGCGCCATCGTAATCGGACCCGAGAGCGACATGGTTCTCGCCCAGAAGGTCTATACCATAGCGCATGGCTGCCACGATATTTTTGGGTGTGGTGTCACAGACCGCGCCATCCCAATAGCCCACACCGATAATCCCACCACCTTCTGCAATTTTCTGCATAAGTTTGTCTTCAATGTTTCTCGGGCTCTGACAGTGGCCGTAGAAGCCGGTGTGGCTGACAATCAGAGGTGCACTGCTTCTGGCCAATACGTCCTTGACAACCTGTGGAGCCGAATGAGAAACGTCGACCATAATACCTCTGGCCTGCATCTTGTCGACGGCCTGCCGACCAAACTCAGTCAGTCCGGC
This sequence comes from Pseudomonadota bacterium, assembly GCA_030591305.1. Next base: position 2,583 of record JAUVBI010000179.1, on the reverse strand, counting down.
ACCGCTTTCGCCGTGCAGGGAGCCCCCGAGTTTGTTGTCAAAGAAATGTTGCAGGCTCATCATACGAAAGCCAGCGTCGTAGAGTGTATCTATGTTGCTCAATTCCCCGTCCAGGGCATGGGAGCCCTCGGTGCCGAGAATGCCCCCGACAATAGTTTTGCCCTGTTCGCGCTTTGTGAGTAAGGCTTGCAGCTCCTGTGACGTGCGAATCAGCGCAAACTGCTCTGGTGCTTTGTGTGCTATCGACTGCAAGCGCTCTGCCTGATAGAGCGCCCTGGCCGTTAAGCTCGACCATGTAGAGGGCGGCCATGCCTGAGCTATCACCAACGGCGTAATATTGTCCCGGGCGTCACTGGAGTTCTTGTCATAGTTTAGGCCACTGGGTGATTTGGTCACCGAGGTGAACATTTGCACCGCCTGGTTGCCGGCGCGCATACGCGGTATATCAACATGGCCTCTGTCGCTGTGCGTTAGCAAATCTCGATTCCACAGTGTGCTGTCAGAATGCCAGTCACCAATTACCAGTGTTTTATGCAAAGCCAGCGCTTCATCGGAGACCGGGTAGGGATCGTGGGGGATTACCACGTTCATGCCTTTCTCAAGCCTGGCTGGAACCAGCACCAGGGCGAGGATGATTATGATAAGTAAAACGGCAGAGATGATAATAGCGGGGCGAAGTAGCTTCATGGGAAATCTCGATGGGTAGCGGTTGTTATGATTATTGTCAGTGGTGATATTATCACTCACAATGTAGCCTAATTGAAGCTGTGAGGCGACAGGTAGAGCATTATGGAAAATAACAAGGCGCCGCGAACGGTTTTGGTGACGGGTGCATCATCTGGTTTTGGTAAAGCCTGTGCGCGCTTACTGGCCGCTAATGGGTTTAGGGTGTTTGGTGCCAGCCGCAGAGCCGACTTTAGTGAACTTGACGGCGTTATGATGATTCCGATGAATGTGGATGATTGTGAATCCGTTCAGGGGGCCGTTGATTATATTCGCCAAGAGGTTGGCACTATCGATATTCTGGTCAATAACGCAGGCTATGGCATTTCAGGCGCTATTGAAGATACGGCTATCGCTGAAGCCAAAGCACTATTTGAGACCAATTTTTTTGGCGTCCATCGCGTGTGTCGCGCTGTCATTCCCATTATGCGAGAACAGGGGCACGGGCATATCGTCAATATCGGTTCTATCGGGGGCGTGGTGTCTATCCCTTTTCAGGCATTTTATTCCGCCAGCAAGTCGGCTCTCGCCAGCCTCTCCGACGGCTTGGCCATGGAGCTTAAACCCTATGGTATCCAGGTGACCCGAATTGAGCCGGGTGATTATAAGACGGGGTTTACGGCCAATCGCGTGATGGTTGAAAAAAGTGGTGTGGGCTCTGTTTACCAGGAGCGTTGCCAGCGGGCGGTGAGCGTGATGGAAAGTGATGAGCAAAATGGCGCCGACCCAGAACAATTGGCAGCCAAGCTGCTAAAAATAGTGCAGATGAAGCAGGCGGGCCTGGTTTATCGCGAGGGTATGCTGGCGCAGACTATGCTGGTCAAGCTATTGCCCTTGTTGCCCCGGCGCTGGACCAAGAAATTTATTATGATGACTTACAAGGTGTAGTGCTGGAGGCCGCCAGATACTCGTATTGCAAATAGAGCTCAACCATAAGGGGGCTTTAGCGGCCTTGTTTCATGTTTATGTGGTGACTTTCAACGGCGTTCTGAATTTTAATTAATTCCAGAATGTTCTCCAGGTTCAGTAGGCCGACAACTTTTCCGTTATCGCTTACGCAAATCATTTGAGCCGGATTTCCCTGCATTCGTTCAAGTAATTTTACCAATGGTTCATCAATGTCTGCACTGAGGATGTCTTGCAGCGGCAAATCAGAGATTCGTGCATGCTCACCCTTGTTCTGTAGGCCTTTTATCAAGTCGCTGTGGTGCAGTACCTTCTCGAGTTTGTTGTGATAACCGACAGGAAAATCTTTCTGACTTCCCGCCAGGGTAAATTCAATGGCCTTTGCCAGCGTGTCCTCGGGAGAGAGCGTGTGAAACTCACGCAGCATGGCGTGTCGGACGCTGGCGCGGTCGAGTGCCGACTTAAGTTGCTCGGCGTTGCTCTCCATGGATGCGCCAAACCAGATAAAGACAGCGATGAACAGCAGGAAGGGGTTATACAGTATGCCCAGAAAGCCCATACCGAGAGCGAGAGCCTGGCCGACGCTGGCGGCTTTTCGGGTGGCGCTGGCATGGTCCATACGCAGGGCAAGTACGGCACGTAAAATGCGCCCACCATCCATCGGGAATGCAGGCAGCAGATTAAAGCCGCCGATAAAAATATTGACCATCATCAGGCGGTAGAGGAAGGAGCCGCCGGTGACGCTCAGTGCTTCCTGGGTGATGGGGAGATGTTGGAGGTTGAGGTAGATGTAGAGGAAAAAGGCGATGACAAAATTTACCGCAGGTCCGGCAATGGCAACGTGAATCTCCTGGCGGGGGTCATCGGGCATTTTTTCCAGTGCGGCAACGCCACCAATAGGCAGCAGTGTGATATGCCGGGTTTTAATACCGTAACGGCGTGCTGTCAGGGAGT
>JAUVBI010000221.1 GCA_030591305.1 Pseudomonadota bacterium | reverse complement strand
ATGGCAAGAGTTTCTACCAATTTTAAGTTCAGCCCCGGCAGACGCCTGGCCCCATCGGGGCCAAGTACGATGTTTCGCAGGAATTCGCACAGCGTTGGACATGGGTTACTTGGAATTACCGTCACAATGTACGTATCCTCACTATCAGCCGCGAGCCCTTGTTCAACGCTAGTACCATCACCGACATTAAATATCATCCTCCTTGGGTAGTCGATAGCGGTCTCTGAGCCGCTCAATACCCCAATGAAATGTGTAAAGGCCTATTACTAACTGACCGCCAAATGCTCGACGGCTGAGTGCCAGAGTGGCCTTCAGTGCAGCCAGGGTGTTGGTGAACCCCGGAAGGCGGAATGCGCCGAGAATTTGACGTCCCAGCGTGGGTGCAAAGCTGATCAAGAGTCCAGGTAGATTAAAACTCATATTGCCCATATCAAACTGGTCGTAGTCCTCACGGGCCCGCGGGCTCAAGCCGTCGACATTAAGTGGCATAATTATGGACCCCCCTGCCATTTTTTTCATCCCGAACATGTCACGCGCTATCCCGCGCTCTTCAAGAATACGCCGTGGTATAGGGCGGTCATAATTTCCTCCAATCCGCCAGGGGCGCATCTCGTCAGATATCGAGATGCGATGGATAGCCCGCGAAGAGCATGCCCCGATTTCGGGTAAGTTAATTCGAAGAAACCCCACCCTGAGCCTGAAATCGTTGAATGATGTCCCCGGATTGTAAGTGAGATTGGGTTTTATAAAATCTGATTCGATCTCCTTACTCCCAGGCTCCCAAATAAAGTCGCCATTTCGCCCACTGACCTGCAAGCGTCCTTGCAGGTGATTCTCCAACCCTGCAAGGAGCACTTCACTGGTCACCGGATTCGCACAGAATTCATCGTCGCGTGGACATTGAAGCCGCCGGTAGGCTGTGGGGCTAACGGCTTCTATATTCATTCCCAGTTGGCGGCCAATTTCGATGCCTGAGTCGTCCGGGCGATTCTCCATTAAATCCTCGTCAGCAAGGTTCTGAAATGTATAGCCGTCTTTGTAACCGAGTGAAGATACCAGCGCTGCACAGGCGCTGCTGTCGTAGCCCTTGGACAATGCACTCAGGGGAGTAAACTGCAGTGTTCTATGCGCGTTGGCGGCGTTGTCAGCCAGGCGCGCAAAGGAAGCTGTCAGCAGATCTATATACTGGGTAAAAGTGTCGGGTTCTGGGCCCGCGGGCTTGCGCTGTTCCCGGGATTGGAGGGAGGCGTCCAACTCCAGATTGCAGGCCCAGTGAAGCCTGATCTTGCGGCCAAGAGCAGTGGGCACAAAGCGGTTTTTTTCCAGCAGACCCATACGGCAATAATGAGTCAAATCGAAACAGTAATAGGGGTATGCTGGATCAGGCTTGTCCTCTGTGATCGAAAACAGAAACGCCATTGAGTTTGAAACAAAAATTCTGCGTTCCACACGCACACTGTAAATCCAGTCCATCACGCCGGTATCCGTCGAGAACACGACCTTACCGGGCCGGAGTATTGCGCCACTGCCAATAAATACACTGGCCTTATCGAATGCCAGCTGATTGAACTCGCCGTCCCACGCTCCTTCGAAGAAGGCATTCGAACTGACCTCTACATCGGGGCCATGATATACGACCGCCACCTGATCCTGGCGGGTGACAATGGCACACCAGGCCAGTCTTGGCAGGCTGTCAACTTTACGGAACGAAAATATCAATCTAACGATTACTCCCAGTCAGGTTGATCAATACGCAGTGATCGGCTGGAATCCGACTCTGCTCCCGCATTTTGATTAGCCCGGCAACTGCCGCTGCCGCTGAAAAACAGATGGCGATGCCCTCCAGGTCGGAAACTAATGTCTGTGCTTTCCTGATTTCCACTTCACTGACCGCAGTAAACTCCCCCTCACTGCATTGCACAATCTCGCGCATATAGGGATACACCCCACGGGGGTCGCCACGCAGGATGGCCTTGGCAATACCTTTGGGCTGACGAACAATGTGGTGTTCAGCAATTTGAGCGGCACCTTCTTCCCAGGCGTGAACCATGGGCGCACAGCTCTCCTGTTGTACGCACAACAAATGTGGCAACCGGTCAATATGGCCCATTTGTAACAGTTCCCCGGCACCTTTGTAGGTACCATATACTCCCATGCCACTGGACACAGCTTGCACATACCAGTCAATGGGTTGTGCTACCTGGTCTGTTGCTTCGAACCAGGCTAATTTCAACCCCTCCCGTCGGCCTGGGTTGAAAAAGCCACGTTCTGCCGTGTAGCCTCGCTGGTGGGCAAATTCGGCAGCATCGTTGAAGGCCTCTGCAAAACTGGAGTTCTCCAGCACATAATGATCAATTTGTGCTGATGGTGGGTAATTGACCCGTTCCTGAAATTCAGATGCAGTAAACAGGGACATTTTCATTCCTGGCAGCTTGCCAATCTGCCAGGCATAAGCGGTAGAACTGTTGCCGGTAGACGAAGTACAAAAATGCCTCACCCCACTTTCGTACAGGTATGCCAGCGCGATAGCTGCCATACGATACTTTGTAGTTCCGGTTGGGTGTACCGTCTCATTTTTTAGGTAGAGAGAGGGCATGCCCAGTCTCTCCCCAAGATTCATGGCATGAACAGTAGGTGTGTATGAGGTGTCCTGGGGAAGTAACGCGCGATCGTTAACGGGGAGCAGGTCAAAAAAACGCGTGTAGGGGTCATACGAGTCATATAGTTGGGCATTCTCCAGGTTATACAGTGGCTCAGTCAGACCATCGCAATGCTCACAACGAGGGCTGTAGGTGTGTTTTTGTAAGCTGCCACAGCGAACACATTCCAGCCTGAATTCAGGCATTTTTGGATCCCCCTGGCACGGAGAATCTATAAGGTGAAAAAATCGCGAGGTCGGCACTCTCATGGCCCTCAGTGATGAGCCTGGTAATGGTTTGTGCCATTCCCGCACTGAATAAAACGCCTTTAGCACCACCTCCGTTGGCAATATAGCCATTATCCCAATTTCGCAACCTACCCAATACCGGCAGGCCATCGGGGCTCATGGGCCGTAGGCCACACTGTTGATCCACAATCGCTGATTTCGAAAACGACGGCATGAGTTGCCTGATACCTGCCAGGATAGCTGTTGCCGCCCCCTCAGTAATTCCGACATCCAGGCCACTGTCTTCGCGGGTACCTCCCAACCAGAATCGATTTCCCCCGGCATGATATAGCCCGAACTGGTGCCAGGTGACATCGTGGCGATACACGTGTTCATCAAGTTCTGCCACTAACAGCTCGCCCTTTACCGCCCTTACCGGAATTGATTCACCGAGTAACTCATGCAACTCCCCGGTATGGGGCCCGGTACAGAAAACAACGTGGTCTGCAGTAAAGCGCCCTTGCCCTACTTGTACGCCTGTTATTTTACGCCCCTGGTAGTGAATGTTATCAACACGTCCCGTCACCAGGGCAGCACCCAATTTCTGGGCACCCTTGAGTAATGCATGGGTATACAGTGCGCTGTTTACGCTGGCATTACCCCGTGTCAGCAGGCCGCCAAGGGCTGCCGGATTAATATCTTGCGGCAATTCCTGCAGTTCCCTGGCATTCAGGCGGCGCGCACTAAACCCGATATTTTCGCGATACAGCTTCTCAGGGGCAGCGAGTGCGTCCACCTCCTCGGTGGAGAAGCCCAATAATAAGCGAGTCACCACCCTCGGCTGAAAATGAATGCCAGATAATTGATGGATGGAGTCCCATTCACTCAGATGAAGTTGGTGGCAATAGAGGGCAAATGTAGACACAGGGCCAGGAATACCGGGGCCGTGAAGAGGGTTCAGGCCACCGGGATTAACATCCGAGGCGCGTCCTGGCGTATAGGCCGGGTCTATACAGATAACGTCCGCTCCGGAGCGCGCCAGCAAAAAGGCAGCATAAGCGCCGGTCAAACCCCCTCCGACAATGACAACTTTCATCGGATGATTTTATCCCCTTCTTGAATACAGGAAAACCTAATGTGTCACCTGCCGGCCATCGGGCCCCGTAAAGCGGCACCACCAGGCAGACTCCTTGGCCAGTTGCTTATTGATTGGACCTTTGATATCCCAACGAACCGTTGGAGGAGTCTCCGGGCGCCCGGTTGTCGTTCGTTCCTTCAATGCCTCGAAAATCTCGGCCAGACTTTGACCCAGGTTCCAATCGCTAGCAAAGTGCTTCTTAAAGCAGGGTTCATCGAAGGGAATTCCATCAATTTCACACATGCGAGTGATGTAATAACGCACGAAACACTCCCAGTTTAACAGGCTCTCCCGCCTCTCAGCCTCTCCAAATTCCAGCTCTACGGTTTTGCGCCGGGTTTCAGCCCGCTCGGTCTTCTCATGGAAGAAACCCCGATTGCGCGCATAATACTGCCCGCGGGCATCGACGAACTCGACAAATTCGCCAGCCAATGCGTCACTGGCCCGCCCTATGTTCTGGTTGTCCGTTCGGGCACCAACAGTATAACCGCAATCCGCGCTATGGTTGTTTACCCGCGCTATCATTTGCTTATGATCATTGTGCTGTGCTGGAATATCGTAATTCAAAATGGAGTGATAACGAATAGTCTGCCAGTTTACAAAGGCATCAAAACAACCTAGTAAGTGGTATTTGTCGTAGGACTCCAGCTGGCGCTCGTAGATGTTAAGCATGGCAAACACGTCTTCCTGGCCGGTGCATTCCATCGGGGTCCAATTTAATACCTGGCTGGCCTTGCTGGTCAGCGGCAATCACCGCGGTACCCAGGCGCACATCCACACCAGCGTTACGGTTTATCTCGCAAAGATCCCGATCAAATTTAGCACGATCCAGCTGCTCCAGGGATAGCTGCCTCGCCAATAAGCCACCGGCCATGCCGGCACCAATTATCAGCACATCGCAGCTTTGTGCCTCATTCATAACAGTCTTTTCCCGGCCATATGGCCTCCTGTACTAACAAAATATGTCTGCCGGCTTCTCATCACGTGCGAAGCAATCTCTTCAGTATTATATGCGAGGGAGCAAGGTTTTCGATACGTTTGCCGGTGCGGTAGGAGGCAAAATTTTGCAGAAATTCTGCAATTTTATCCCGGTCAAAACCGCCCATAACAACATTGCCGCCAAGACCTTCGCGCCGTTCGGTCTCCTTTCTCAATACCAGGCAGGGTGTATCGAGATAAAATGTT
>JAUVBI010000263.1 GCA_030591305.1 Pseudomonadota bacterium | reverse complement strand
GTTTTGCGCAACACATGCTCCAGGTTACTTTCCCAGGCGCGGACGAGGGGGTCACAACTGGCGATCACAACCTCGTCTTTACTCACCTCAACCGCGAGTATGCGATGGCGCTGAGCAAAGGCCTTGGACATCACCTCAGTGATGGCGCCCAGGTTGATTTTCAGGGGGTCAATCTGGTAAACCTTCTGCCTGGATTTGCCCCCCAACCAACTCAGCACCGCCTCCATATCGAGCACCTTGCCGGGGCGGGAGGGGTCTGCAAGCTTCTGCTCCGTCAGGTAGACAACAGGGTGAACACTGCCCACTGCTATGTTGCGAACTCTCTCCAGGTCCCCGCCAGACAGTCGGCCATCGGCTTTCAAATCCAGTGCCAGGGAGGCCAGAGTCAGGGGCTGCTCCATCAATTGCTCACCAAAGTTAGTCGGCATATTTTGATCCAGGTCAAACGAGTCCATTGTCCATCAAGGCTACACTAATGCTAACACACCGGCCGATTAAACTACTGCTACGTCATCCGGTAAAAGCGCCCGATTTTCTCTAAATATCACCATTTCATGCAGTGTATGTTTTTCTGTGACAGAACAGAATATAGCCCCTATACTTCGCGCATTGAGATCAGGAGTTACACCAATGGCTAGCAGAAACCCACTGGGCAATTTATTTGGCCGATCACCCATCGGGCCAATTCAGGACCATATGACCGTTGCCGACAGAGCCGCGCAATTACTCGCGTCCTTTGTTCAAATCTCTATCGATGAGGATTGGGAGAAGGCCGGGAAGATATATAAAAAAATCCTCGAAGCAGAGCGTGAAGCAGATCAGTTAAAGCGTACCATCAGGCAAAACCTGCCCAAGAGCCTGTTCCTGCCCGTCCCAAGAAGTGATTTACTGGAACTGGTCACCATTCAGGATCAGGTCGCCAACAAGGCAAAAGACGTCGCTGGAATCATGACCGGGCGTCACATGCATTTCCCTGAAAAAATGCACAAGGGCATCATCGAGTTTGTCGATACCTGCGCCGCTGCATCCTCCCAGGCCCTCGCCTCCATACAACGGCTGGACGAATTGCTGGAAGTGGGTTTTTCCGGGCGCGAAGTTAAACTGGTCGAAAGCATGCTCAAAGAATTAAATAAACTGGAAGGCAAAACAGACAAACAGGCCATTGCATTGCGGCAAAAGTTATTCAAGCAGGAGGCAAAGCTACCTGCAGTTGATGTCATGTTCTATTACGAAATCATTGGTTTGATAGGTGGCGTTGCCGATGCCGCCGAAAGTGTCGGTGACCGCCTCCAAATTCTGATAGCCAGGTAAGCTCAATATGGAAATCATTGCAGAACACGCAACCCTGTTCTTGGTACTGGCCTGTATTTTTGGCTTTTTTATGGCCTGGGGCATCGGTGCCAATGACGTGGCAAATGCCATGGGAACCTCCGTAGGCTCCCGTGCATTAACCATCAAACAGGCCATTCTTATCGCTATGGTGTTTGAGTTTCTGGGGGCCTATCTGGCCGGTGGAGAGGTCACATCAACCATACGCAAGGGTATTATCGATGCCGATATAATGGCAGACTCGCCCGAACTCATGGTCTACGGCATGATGTCGGCGCTATTGGCTGCAGGCACCTGGCTGATGATCGCCAGCATCAAGGGCTGGCCGGTTTCCACCACCCACACCATTGTTGGCGCCATCGTGGGCTTCGCCTCTGTGGGCATCTCGGTGGATGCAATCCACTGGGGCGCGGTGGGCAAAATTGTCATGAGTTGGGTGGTATCACCCGTGATGGCTGGCGTCCTGTCTTTCAGCTTGTTCATGAGCGTTAAAATACTCATCCTGGATACCGAAGACCCCTTCCGCCGGGCCAAAAAGTACATTCCCATTTACATGTGGATGGTGGGCTTCATGATCGCCATGGTCACCCTGTTGAAAGGCCTGAAGCACGTGGGCCTGGATTTGGACCTGGGGCTGGGAAGTACCTTTGCCAATGCCCTGCCTATCGCCACGGTTATTGGCCTCGCCGTTGCCGGTGTGGGGTATATATTTCTGTCCAGGGTAACCGAAACCCCCGATCTCGATGACCGTTTCGATAACGTGGAGAAAATATTTGCCATCCTGATGGTATTCACCGCCTGCGCCATGGCGTTTGCCCACGGCTCCAACGATGTGGCCAACGCTGTGGGCCCCTTGGCGGCAATTGCCAGCACCGTGCAATCAGGCGGTATGATTGCCGCTAAATCAGCCATGCCCTGGTGGATACTGATGGTGGGCGGCCTGGGTATTGTGGTGGGCCTGGCAACCTATGGATGGAAAGTGATCGCCACCGTGGGCCGCAAAATTACTGAGCTCACCCCCAGCCGCGGTTTTGCCGCCGAATTGGGGGCCGCCTCTACCGTGGTCATCGCAAGCGCAACCGGCCTGCCTATCTCCACCACCCACACACTGGTTGGCGCGGTACTGGGAGTGGGCTTCGCCAGGGGCATAGGGGCTATCAATCTGCGCACCATTGGTGTGATATTTATGTCCTGGATTATCACCCTGCCCGCCGGCGCCGGCCTGGCAATTATCTTCTTCTTTTTATTCAAAGGCATTTTCGGTTAGGCCTTCAGTTTCAAGCAGCTCTGGCGGCTGGCGGCATAGCCCCAGGGGAGCGCTATGTCCCTGAACAGCAGCATTATTCTGCAACAGCTAGCACAACTGGTGGGAACCTCATCCGTCAGCTCCACTGACCCGGGCTGGGACCAGGGTAACCGAGCCGTGGTTGATACCCTCGCCACGTGGCTATCTGCACTGGGTTTCTCAGTAGAAATCCAGGACGTCAATGCAGATGGCAGCAAGGCCAACCTGATCGCCACACTGGGTAGTGGGCCGGGTGGACTGGTGTTGTCGGGACACACCGATACCGTACCTTACGATGATGGCCTGTGGCAGTCCGACCCACTCAAATTAACGGAGCGAAACAACCGGCTATACGGCCTGGGCAGCACCGACATGAAGGGGTTTTTCCCCCTCGCCATGGCTGCAGCATCCGCCTTTCAGGGCAAAGACCTCAAACAACCGCTGATCATTCTTGCCACCGCTGACGAAGAGAGCTCCATGAATGGAGCGAGAGCGCTGGCCGCAGCAGGCTACCCCAAAGCGCGGGCCGCCATCATTGGCGAGCCCACCGGCCTGGTGCCAGTGCGCATGCACAAGGGCATCATGATGGAGTCTGTGCGGGTGACTGGGCAAGCCGGGCACTCATCCAACCCGGATCTGGGCAATAGCGCCCTGGAGGCCATGCACGCCGTGATGGGAGACCTTATCGCGTACCGCGCCGAATTACGCCAGCGCTACAGCAACGACCTCTTTGAAGTGGCCTTCCCCACACTCAACCTGGGCTGTATACACGGGGGTGACAGCCCCAACCGCATTTGCGGCAAGACAGAGTTACACTTCGACCTGCGCATGACACCCAACGGAAATAACGAAACAGTGCGCGGCGAAATTGAGCAGCGCATGAGCCGCATCGCCGAGCAACACTCTCTGGATATTTCGCTGCACTCCCTGGTCAAGAATATTTCCCCCTTCGTTCAGGATGCAGACTGCGAATTGGTAAAAATGGCTGAGAAGCTGACCGGCCACAGCGCCAAATCTGTCGCCTTTGCCACGGAGGCGCCCTTCCTGCAACAACTGGGTATGGAAACCATCGTGATGGGCCCCGGCTCAATCGACCTCGCCCACCAGCCCGATGAATACCTGGAGCTGAGCCAGATCCAACCCTGCGTCGCCCTCCTGCAGCAGTGTATACGCCATTACTGCCTGTAAGTTCAGTTTTCACCGTCTCGTGCCGAGGTATATTCACATGACAATAAGACCGATAGTTATCTGTTTATTGGGGCTTTTACTGCTCAGTGGGTGTGCAAAGGCACCGTCGCCTTTCCTGCCAGAATATGCATCGATTGATCTGCTTGTCGAAAATGGGCTGGTACTCGATGGACTGGGTGGTGCTGCGCAAGCTGCCGATGTTGTTGTGGTCGG
>JAUVBI010000258.1 GCA_030591305.1 Pseudomonadota bacterium | reverse complement strand
TGGCAAGATATGCTCGGCCATATTGTTTTTCTATGGATTTACCAATACTTGTCGTTAGGCGGGATATAAACAATACCCACAGTATAGATTGCCGATATTGCTCGTCTAGATTGCGTTGATAGTATGGATCTTTACAACTTTTGAGTGCGTCAAACGATTTAGTGATGTTGCTATAAATACTCCCCCAGTTTGGTAGCTTCTTGTTGTTTAGCCATTTTGATGCATTTTGCAGGTTTTGTGATTGCCTATGGTCGTATTCCTGGCTTTCATCCGGATAGTGGAATCGACTTTGTGTTGTATTGGCTAATGTATAAGCCCACTTTAGACTGCTTGCCAGAGGCCATGCTACTGTTTCTTTATTCATTTTGGGGAGGTACCAATAGGGTTCATTTGGCGTTATCAGGCAGGTACCTTTGATATTGAAGCGCAGCTTATTCTTTTGTGTCGAAAATACTATGCTGTCAATAAGCTGGGCACGGAGTAACCAATGAATGGTGTTTTTTTTGCTCAGGTAAGTGCCTTCGTTTTGAATAAGGTGTCGGTATTGCTCAAAAACCTCATGGAAACTCTCTTCAATGGCAAGGCAAATTTTTATATCAGGTGCTATCTGGTTGATGCAGTCTAGAAATTGGTGGATGGTTGTTATGAGGTTGTTGTTGAAATCGCCTTCTTCCTTGGCCAGACGTGACAAGGCAGTTTGAAAGGATTTTTTCTTTTTTTCGTCAAAAAAATCATCAGAATGTTGCCCTTTTCTAGCTAGCACGCTAGCGTGATCAAATAAGTATTTTGCAACCTCGCCAAGTGTTGGGAAACACGGTGTTGTCATATTATTCATTCCTGAAGTTACCCCCTCCTATGAGGGGGCTAAAGCTTCCTACTTCTTACGATTTTTATTGAGTTGTTTGCCGTGATTACCGTTAGTTTTGGCATTGGCGATGTTGTTACCGTTGGTACCAACGTTTTTGTTTTTCATGTTAGCTTTGTGGTTGCGATTAGCTTTATCAGTCATGATGTGTGTCCTTAAGAAGGGCTGGTTCAAATGAGTGATCACCATATATAGGCGGCTACATTTAGTCATTCGGCTTTTTGGCGACATCGTGAAAAGTGGGGTCGAGAATTAAAGGGGAGGATGCCCTTTTGAGAAGAGAACTGCCATTCAGGGCCGCTTTCTAGTGGTCTCAAGTTTTTTGGGGGCTAGATAACTAGCCCCATAGGTCATCATAAAGCGCAGACAATATGCCGCAAGCAGTTGAAGTGTGTGGACAGTCAGTCGATGTATCCGTAACCTTGGGCGGCCTTCAGCGGGAGGCTCATTTCGGCACCAGCCAACCCGCAGCGTCAGGCAAATAAACAGTAATTTCTAGCTTGGCTTGCCAGGCAAACGGGCACCATCACAGGAGACAAGCATGTCCGGATTTGACAAAGTAGTAAGCAGCTATGAAGAAGCCATGGCCGGTCTGCAAGACAATATGACGGTCATCGCCGGTGGCTTCGGCCTCTGTGGGATACCAGAGAACCTCATTAAAGAAATCAAGCGCATGGGTACTCGCGGGCTGACGGTTGTTTCGAACAACTGCGGTACAGACGAGTACGGCCTTGGAATACTGCTGGTTGATAAGCAGATCCGCAAAATGGTGGCTTCCTACGTGGGTGAGAATGCCCTGTTTGAAGCGCAGATGATGAGCGGCGAACTGGAAGTGGTGCTGACTCCACAGGGTACGCTGGCAGAAAAAATACGCGCCGGCGGCGCCGGTATCCCGGCCTTCTATACGGCCACCGGTTACGGTACACCTGTAGGGGACGGCAAGGAGGTGCGCGAATTCGACGGCCGGCACTATATTCTGGAGGAGGCCATCCAGGGGGATTTCTCCATCTCCAAGGCCTGGAAGGCCGATCGCTACGGCAACCTGGTTTTTCGTAAGACGGCACGCAATTTCAACCCAATGACGGTTACCGCCGGGAGGATCTCGGTGGTGGAGGTGGAGGAGATCGTGGAGGTGGGCGCCCTAGATCCGGATGAGATCCATCTTCCGGGCATCTACGTGAACCGGCTTATCCAGGGCACCTTTGAAAAAAATATCGAACAGCGCACTGTGCGCAGCGCATAGGGGGTAACAGACAATGGCTTTGACTCGTGAACAACTGGCGCAGCGCGTGGCGCAGGAATTTCAGGACGGTTACTACATCAACCTGGGTATCGGTATTCCCACCCTGGCGGCCAACTACATACCCGAGGGTGTGGAGGTCATGCTGCAATCCGAGAATGGCTTGCTTGGCATGGGGCAGTTCCCGCGGGAGGATGAGGTGGACCCGGACCTGATCAATGCGGGGAAGCAGACCGTAACCATGGCCAGGGGCGCTTCACTGTTTTCCTCAGCGGAATCCTTCGCCATGATCCGTGGCGGCCATGTCGACCTGACGGTGCTGGGGGCTTTCGAGGTAGATTGCCAGGGCAACATTGCCTCCTACATGATCCCGGGAAAGTTGATTAAGGGCATGGGGGGCGCCATGGACCTGGTAGCCGGCGCTGACAATATCACCGTTACCATGACTCACGCATCCAAGCACGGGGAGTCGAAACTGTTAAACGAGTGCACCCTGCCACTGACCGGCAAGGGCTGTATCCAGCGGGTGCTGACCGATCTGGCCCTGCTGGATATCGCCGACGGCAAGTTCATCCTGCGGGAGCGGGCACCGGGGGTGAGTATCGAGGAAATCGTGAATCTGACTGCAGGGGAGTTGGTGGTCCCGGAGCACGTGCCGGAGATGACTTTCGTCTAGACCATGACCCAGATCGGAAAAAGCCATTACGACCGCAATGTGGTGGCGTGGCTGCTGTTTTGCGCTGCAGTTATCCTCGGTATGATCCTGCTCGGCGGAGTTACCCGCCTGACCCACTCCGGCCTGTCCATGGTGGAGTGGAAGCCCCTGATGGGGATTGTCCCGCCCCTGTCAGAACAGGCGTGGCAGGAAACCTTCGACAAGTACCAGCTATTTCCTGAATACCAGAAGGTCAACCGGGGTATGAGCCTGGAGAACTTCAAGTCGATTTTCATGTTCGAATACCTGCACCGGGTACTGGGCCGCCTGATCGGGGTACTGTTTTTGCTGCCGCTATTATATTTCACCTGGCGTGGGCGTATTCAGCGGAGCCTGATGCCAAAGTTATTGGTGCTGTTCTTCCTGGGTGGCTGCCAGGGTCTGCTGGGCTGGTATATGGTCAAGAGCGGACTGGTGGATAACCCCCGGGTCAGTCAGTACCGTCTGACCGCGCATCTGGGCTTGGCTGTGGCCATCTACGCTTACATGATCTGGCTTGCCTTTGACCTGCTGTTTCGGGTGCCGACGGCGGCGCGCAGGGATGCGCCGCGCTCTTATGGCCGCTGGTCGTACGCGCTGGTGGGGCTGGTGTACCTTATGATTCTCTCCGGTGGCCTGGTGGCGGGCACCCGGGCGGGCTTTGCCTACAGTACCTGGCCCCTGATGGGCGACAGCTTCATCCCCCGGGGGCTGTATGCGGGCACCCCGGCCTGGCTGGATATGTTCGAGGATATTACAACGGTGCAGTTCAACCACCGGATGTTTGCCTATCTGCTGGTAGTACTGATCGGCACGTTCGCGGCGCTGGTCTATCGCAGTGGTGTGGGGGGGCGCGCCAGGCTGGCAGTTACCCTGCTGCTTCTGGCGTTGGCGGGTCAGGTGATCCTGGGTATCAGTACCTTGCTACTGCATGTGCCGGTGGCGTTGGCGGCGACCCATCAGGGGGGCGCAATGCTGCTGCTCACGGCCACTCTATTTACAAGTCATGTGCTGGCGCGACAGTAAGATTTCTCTTGCTACCAGAATATCGGTCTTTGTTGTCGGCGCCCGTGCCGAGCGGAAGGTCGACTACTTATGGCTGCCATCGCACAGGGGCACATTGCCGCTGGCCTTACAGCCGCAGAAAAATACCTTGCCTGATTTCTGCGCATCGTAGCGCACCGGACTAAAGCCGGTGTCCTTGTGCGAGCCATCGCAGAATGGCTGACTCTTACTGAGCCCACAGGCACACCAGAAATAGGTTTTTCCGGCCTCTACTTCGACTGGAAAAGGGGTGTCGGATGTGCGTTTTGCTGTGTCCATATGTTTATCCTCAGTATGTTCATGGTTTTGGCTACAAGCGATTGCCCGCTGCGCCAACTCGATTAACCG
>JAUVBI010000267.1 GCA_030591305.1 Pseudomonadota bacterium | reverse complement strand
TAAAACCGGGGACAAATAAAACCGGGGACAGACCCCTGTTTAAAATGGGCCTGTTTAAAACGGTCTGTTTAAAACCGGGGTCAGACCCCTTAAAGACGGGGTCAGACCCCAAAAGCGGCTTATATGGTCGCTTTTTTTATGTCTGCTGGTTAGGCTGTGTCTATGTCGGCTAATTTACTAGAGCATCCGGAGGTAGAGCGCTACATCGACGCAATGTGGATGGAAAAAGGGCTCAGTGAAAATACACTTTCCTCCTACCGCCTGGACCTCAAGCACTATCAAAATTGGCTGGAGAAAAATCAGAATACATCACTTTTGCAGGGTGATCGCTCGCACTTGCAGGCTTACCTCGGTGCCCGGGTAGCTCAGGGGCAATCACCGCGTTCCACGGCGCGCTTTATGTCCTGCATCCGGGGGTTTTATCGTTACTCCCTGCGAGAGGGGCGGGTTACGGTAGACCCTACACTTGACGTGGACAGCCCAAAGTTGGGGCGGCCACTGCCCAAATCCCTGTCCGAGGAAGATGTCGAACGCTTGCTAAAGGCACCCGATGTCGATATCGCCCTGGAATTTCGCGACAGGGCCATGTTGGAGCTGTTGTATGCCTGTGGCCTGCGAGTTACCGAACTGACCAGTTTACAGTTGGTGCAGGTGAGCATGAACCAGGGCGTAGTTCGTGTGTTTGGCAAAGGCAGTAAAGAGAGGTTGGTGCCCATGGGCGAGGAGGCACTGAGCTGGCTGCAGCGATATATGGCAGGGCCCCGGGCCGAGCTGTTGAAAGATATTCCCAGTGATGTGTTATTCCCCAGCCGCAGGGGCACCCAGATGACCCGGCAGACATTCTGGCATCGAATAAAAATATATGCCAAGAGGGCGCAGATAAAGAAAAGCCTGTCACCACACACACTGCGCCACGCCTTTGCCACCCACCTGTTAAATCACGGCGCCGACCTGCGGGTGGTGCAAATGTTGCTGGGGCACAGCGACCTGACCACAACCCAGATATACACGCATGTGGCAAAACAGCGGATGCAGGAATTACACGCCAAACATCACCCCAGGGGCTGAGGAACTTTTTGTGCCTACGCTGCTCCAAAAGACGATACAATGGGTACCGAAATACAGAAACCAGGATGAGGATAAAAAATGTTTTCCCGAGTGTTTACAGCAGTATTGGCAGCTTCACTGTGGATAGGCTCCACTTTGGTATGGGCGGGTGAGCCCGTGTCCAAAGCAGAGGTGGACAAACTGCGTGCCGCTCTGGAAGTGGGCACCACAGGCTTAAAGGTTGGCACCGTCAAAACCAGCGAAATTCCCGGGCTATATGAGGTGCAATTTATCAATGGCCCGATGGTCTATGCCACAAGCAAGGGCGATTTCTTTATTGTCGGTGATATTTTCGGCGTAGGCCCCACAGGCTACGTCAACCTGGCTGAAAAACGCCGCGACGGTGAACGGGTAGAGCAACTGGCCGAGGTTGATATCGACGACATGATTGTTTTCTCCCCAGAGGGTGAAACCCGCGCTACTGTGACAGTATTTACCGATGTCAGCTGTTTTTACTGCCAGAAGCTGCACAAAGAGGTGCCCGAGCTCAACAAGCGGGGCGTAGAAGTACGCTATCTGGCCTACCCCCGGGCAGGTGTGGGTTCCGAGGCTTTCCGGCAACTCGCCAGTGCCTGGTGCGCAGACGACAAACTGGCCACCATGACGGCCTTGAAAAACCGTGAATCGGTCCCGGAAAATGTTTGTGCCGACAACCCTGTGGCAGATCACTACCTGTTGGGCCAGAAAATGGGCGTACGCGGCACTCCGGCTATCGTGACAGAAACTGGCCAGATGATACCCGGTTATCAATCAGCAGATGATTTAATAGTGACACTAGGGCTTAATTAATTCCATCGCGTCGGTCTGAATTACTCCCATTCCAGACACGCCGTAAATCCGTCCCTGGAGGCTCGGCTGCCGCGTCCATGCGGCAGACGGTCTTGAATGGGAGTAATTCAGGCCGACGCTAGCTAAGGTCGTTAATTAACCACTAATTATTCCCAAATCCTCCCGCACTCGTTGACACCGCGGAGCTGACTCAGTACTGTTTGCCACCCGTTTAAATTCAGCCGGAACCACCGTGGACGATCAGTTTCAGCGCATTCAGCGCCTCCCCCCCTACGTATTCAATATCATTGGTGATCTCAAGCAGCGCGCGCGAGCGGCGGGCGAAGATATTATCGATTTTGGTATGGGAAACCCCGACCAACCCACACCTGAACATATTGTCGATAAGTTGGTAGAAACGGCCCGTCGCGGTGATACCCACCGCTACTCCCAATCCAAGGGTATTCCCCGGCTGCGCAAGGCTATTTGTGACTGGTACCAGCGCCGCTACGACGTGACCCTGGACCCTGAAACCGAGGCTATTGTGACGTTGGGCTCGAAAGAGGGCCTAGCGCACCTGGCCCTGGCTACTACCGGCCCCGGGGATGCTATTTTGGTTCCCAATCCGTCCTACCCCATTCACCCCTATGGTTTTGTCATTTCGGGTGCTGATATTCGCCACGTTCCGATGACCGGCGACGATGCATTTTTCGACGAGTTGGAAAATGCCATTCGCAATACTTGGCCCAAACCAAAAATGCTGGTATTGAACTTTCCCTCCAATCCTACGACCCATTGTGTAGATCTGGATTTTTTTGAAAAAGTCGTAGCGGTCGCCCGCGAACACAAGATCTGGGTAGTACAGGATCTGGCCTACGCCGACCTTTGTTTCGATGGCTACGAGGCGCCGTCCATTTTGCAAGTTGAGGGGGCGATGGAGGTGGCAGTCGAATTTTTCAGCATGTCCAAAAGCTACAATATGCCGGGCTGGCGGGTGGGTTTTTGTTGTGGCAATAAGCAATTAGTGGGCGCGCTTGCACGGATGAAATCCTACCTCGATTACGGTATGTTCACGCCCATACAAGTGGCGGCAATAGCTGCACTGGAGGGCGACCAGAGCTGTGTGGCAGAGATTAACGCCCTGTACAAAAAACGCAGGGATGTTTTATGTAAGGGTCTGAATGCAGCTGGATGGCCCGTTGATCCGCCAAAGGCTACTATGTTCGTGTGGGCGGAAATTCCCGAGTGTTATCGCGATATGGGCTCTTTGGAATTTTCCAAGAAACTGTTGACCGAGGCCAGTGTGGCGGTCTCGCCCGGTGTGGGCTTTGGTGAATATGGCGAGGGCTTTGTGCGCTTTGGCCTGATTGAGAACGAGCACCGTATCCGACAGGCAATTCGCAATATAAAGCGCATGATGAAGAATGACAGTATAGCGAAGGTATGCGATTGAAATCAGTAAATATAGGAATCTGCGGGCTGGGAACAGTTGGTGGCGGTACCTTCAAGGTACTCCGCGACAACGCAGACCTGTTGGCCTCGCGGGCGCAGACACAGCTTCAGCTGACCCATATCGGTGCGCGCAGGGACAACCCCAGTTGCCCGGTCGGTGACATCAGGCTCAGCCGCGATATCTTTGCGGTGGTTAGAGATCCCGATGTGGACATTGTCGTTGAGCTTATCGGTGGCACCACGGTAGCCAAAGAGCTGGTAGAAGAAGCGGTTCGCAACGGCAAGCATGTGGTTACCGCAAACAAGGCGCTTATTGCTGAGTTTGGTAATGAGCTGTTTGCCCTGGCGGAGGCGCACAAGGTAGCGATTCGTTTTGAGGCGGCGGTGGCTGGCGGCATACCGATTATTAAGGCATTACGTGAAGGTTTGGCGGGCAATCGAATTGAGTGGTTGGCGGGCATTATCAACGGCACGGGTAATTTCATTCTCAGTGAGATGCGTGAAAAGGGCCGCGCTTTTGCCGATGTGCTGGCGGAGGCGCAGGCCCTGGGTTATGCCGAGGCCGACCCCGCATTCGATGTGGAGGGGACAGATGCAGCCCATAAACTGGTCATATTGGCCGCTATCGCCTTTGGCACGCC
>JAUVBI010000098.1 GCA_030591305.1 Pseudomonadota bacterium | reverse complement strand
TTCTTATGCCGCTATGGCCAGGCCCTGGGCAAGGCGAAGGGCCATTATCATGAAACAAAATCTCCCGGCTGGAATGCGGCGAATGATTTATTTGATGCCGCGAAAACGCTCTATTAGCACCTTCCCTATTATAGGGGGTGGAAACGGCGTGTAGTGAGCAGGTTTCGTTCTTGGCGTGGTTGATGAGGCTCTGGCTTTCGCGAAGGTGTTGCCAAGTAAACAGGCGAAAATTGATAGAATCGGGAAATGAAAACATACAAACGCCACCGATTCCCACCCAATATCATCAGCGACCTCTAGCCAACATCCACAGTTGTCGTAGCCCTCCTTCACGATTACTGGCACATCAGGGGAATAAAATGCGATTGGTTTCATCATTTCTGGCGGGAGTGTTATTTTTGTCTGCAGCATGGGTATTTGCTGCAGAGGACGAAACTGCCAAACTCAATCAATGGTTGGATGAGCGTTATGAGGAGGAATTGCAGCAATCACCTATCACGCTTACGGTGCATGGCCGGAGGGAAAAATACGACCAGGTCGACGACATGAGCCTGGCGGCCTACGAAAAGCGGTTGGACTTACTGATCGCAGGCGCAGAGACACTGAAATCAACATTTGACTACGACAAGCTATCACTCCAGGGAAAGACCTCCTACGACTTCTGGGCGTTTCGAGCCCAGAGTGAAGCCTCGAAGCGACCTTTTCTCGAACATGACTACGTATTTACCCAGAACAATAATAATCATACATATGCGGCCCTGTTTCTAGCGAACTATCACACGGTAGAAAGTGAAGCCGATATTCTCGCCTATATCAGCCGTATAGAGGGGTTCGCAAGGGCGGGTGATCAGTTGTTAGTACGAGCGCAAAACGCCGCAGATAAGGGCATTCGTCCACCGCGGTTTTCCTATGAAACGGTTATCGAACAGTCTGGGCAGGTGGTTTCGGGTTATCCATTTGGTCAGGGTGAGGGCGATAGCGTTATCTGGACTGATGCCACGGCCAAAATTGCGGCATTGCGTGAGAAGGGTGAGATTTCAACTGACCGTGAAGAAGCCCTTAAATTGCAGGTGCGTAAAGCTCTGAAGGAAGACATTTATCCGTATTACCAGCGCCTGATTGCCTGGCATAAAAAAGATATCGAAAATACCAGTGTAAGTGCTCATGGTGTGCATGCCTTACCGCAGGGTAAGGAATACTACCAGTACCAGCTGCGCTTCTTTACCCACTCGGATATGACGGCGGAGGAGGTGCATCAGCTCGGCCTGGACGAGGTCGCCCGCATCAAGAGTGAGATGGATGAAGTTCGCGAGCGGTTGGGTTTTGAGGGTTCGTTGCAGGACCTGTTCACCTATGTTCGGGATGATTCCCGCTTCTATTACTCCAATACCGATAAGGGCAGGGAAGCCTATTTACTGGAGGTTGAGCGACTGCTGAAAGAAATGTCTACACGACTTCCGGAATACTTTGGCCTGCTGCCGAAGGCTGCCCTGGAGGTAAAGCGTGTTGAACCTTACCGCGAGCGGGATGGCGGGTCCCAGTTCTACCAGGTCGGGACGGCAGACGGTTCCCGGCCAGGGGTTTATTACATGCATCTCTCGGACATGAGCGGCTACAATTCTACAGACCTCGAAACCACGACTTACCACGAGGGTAGTCCCGGCCACCATATGCAGTTGTCCATCGCCAAGGAGCTGACCGAGATACCGGCCTTCAGGAATGACATCGGTTACTCCGCGTTCAACGAGGGGTGGGCCCTGTACTCAGAGTTTCTCGCCAGAGAGATGGGCGCCTTTGATGATCCCTACAACGATTTCGGTCGCCTGGTGGCAGAAATCTGGCGAGCTATCCGCCTGGTAGTGGATACCGGGCTTCACGCCAGGGGCTGGAGCGAGGAGCAGGCGGTACAATATATGCTGGCGAACTCCGCCATACCTGAGGTAACGGTGCGATCCGAAATTCAGCGCTATTTCGCGTGGCCGGGACAGGCTACGTCCTACAAGGTGGGGATGCTGAAAATTTTGGCACTTCGGGAGGACGCACGACAGCGCATCGGTGACAAATTTGATATTCGCGGATTCCACGATGTGGTGCTGGGCGGCGGTTCAGTACCTCTGCCCATTTTGGAAAGAGCGGTAGAGCAGTGGACCGCGTCACAGCAACAATAAAGAAATTTGAGAGTATGCCCAGTTACATAGTACCAAAACCCAGAGGGGCGCAGTGCAAGTTGCGAAATATCTTCGACTGCGTGACTGCCTCACCCAATAAGGTACTGCCAAATTAAATACCGGAAATGAGATAATCCGGCGATGAATGCATACAAACGCCACCGGTTCCCGCCCGATATCATCAGTTACGCAGTCTGGCTGTTGCTCATAGAGAGTTGGTCCCCGAGACGATCCACAGTACTAAACAGTATGAGAACAATCGGGTAGAGTATATTGTGCGATATCTTCCCCAGGGTAATATCCTTCACGGCAGCAGCAATAGCTAACCCTTTGATACTATTTCTGAATTATCAATTCGCAATGCACAGGATATCATTATGAGAAAACTGGGAGTTATAGTCGCCGTACTGGCCATTCTGGCCGGTTTGTGGAGTGTGTGGTTGCACCGCCCGGTTGTTGAAGGGTTACTGGATAAGCGGGCTTTTAGTGGCATTGCTATCGCTCCTCGGGAGCAGGCAATTACTCTGGCCGTGACGAGTACTGGTGCTGTGTTATTGGTGACTCTGGCGGATGTTGAGACGGTGACGGCAATCGATGTCAGTGCAGCAACGGGCCAGTCATTCCGTGATGCGATCGAGGCTTATGCGTTTATCAAAGAGCGAGGTTTGCGCGCACTGTATGGCATGCATACTCAGGCACGGTACTCCTGGGACTCTCTTGTTGTGCCAGTGACTCCCCGCTTTCCCAGTATTGCGGCTGGTACCAACTACCGGGCTCACGCCGAAGAGGTGGGCAGGGAAGAGGGCCCCTTCCTGTTTCCGAAACTCTCCATCCCTACACGCTGGAATAGTAGAGTCCGGCCCGGCACCAGACTGGACTATGAAGTCGAGTTATGCGCGGTGCCGATGGCGGCATACAACCATGAAACTCCCACCCCTTGGGGGTATCTGCTCTGTGGCGATTACACTGACCGCTGGTTGCTGGTGCGAGACATCGACCTCAATGGTCCCATGGGCCTAACTGGGTTTATTCTGGCCAAGGGTGGTGAGAGCCACCTGCCGGTTGGCCCGTTGCTGGTCATTCCTCGGGATAAGGATTTCTACAGACATATCCAACTTAGCCTCTACATGAACAGTCAATTACGACAACGGGCGTTGGCTGAGACTATGATCTGGTCGCCAGATCAGATATTGGATCACGCGCTGGCCGACTGCGATTCACCTTATACAGCGGGTGAGGAAGTTTTTTACCTAACAGGTTGTGAGCACATTCCTGCCGGCACGCTCGTACTTACTGGAACTCCCGAGGGAGTGCTGTTCAATCTCGCTACCTTGTGGAACCCATGGATTTACCTCCGGGAGGGTGATGTGGTGACAAGTTTCGGCACTTACCTGGGTTACATGCGCAATGAGATCAGGAGCGAGTAGCCGTTGTACGTTTATGTTACTTTTTGAGTATTATTCTGGAGGGTATTGCCCACTTAACTGCCCACATCCGATGCTCCTGTCGCACCTGACGCCTGAGATGTAGCCAAGGCCTTGCAGGGTTATCGGCGTCGCGTGCGTCGTGTTGAGTGGGGTTTTCTGGTACTGTTTGATGCCAGAGGTCTGGACTATATCGGAGCCAAGTGTGCAGGAAGCAAAAAGAATCGCCCTACTAATCGACTGTGACAACGTCAGTCACCATGCCATTGAAGGCGTGCTCGAAGAGCTAGCCAAGTACGGTACCGTAAATGTTCGCCATGCCCACGGTGATTGGAACAATCCCTCGCTATCCGGCTGGGCAGATAAGCTGCATCCCCATGCAATCAGACCGATGCAGCAGTTTGCTTATACCAAGGGCAAGAATGCGACTGACTCTGCCATGATAATTGACGCTATGGATCTTCTGTACAGCAATAACGTGGACGCTTTTGCGTTGATGACCAGTGACAGCGATTTCACGCCTCTGGTACTGAGAATTCTGGAGAGTGGTCTTCCTGTCTATGGGTTCGGGGCCAAGAAAACACCGAAGCCGTTTGTTGATTCCTGCTCTCCCTTTATTTACATCGAAAACCTGGTTGCCGATGGTGGTGATAAAGCGGAGCAGGGGAAGCAGTCTGTCAAAAAGACGAAGGCACAATTGAGGCAGAATACTGCCTTGATCAGATTACTCAGAACGGCCGTGGAACAAGCGTCTGGAGATGATGGTTGGGCAAACATGGGAACAGTGGCTGGACATATATCGAACAATAACAGCTCTTTCTCGTCAATAAACTATGGCTATCGAAAAATCAGCGATCTAATAAAAGCCACTGACTTATTCAAGGTCGAGATGAGAAATGGCACCGCTATGTATATTAGAGATTCCCGAGGTTAGGCAGCCCACATTTCAGTGCCGCACTGTAAATCGGCATGTAAATCAACACCAGAAGCGGCCGTTAGTTCCAGTTGCCAACAGACATAAAAAACCCCGCATTGGGCGGGGTTAGTCATCATTACTGAAAGGCTATCGCGCCACCAGTTTCCGCGTACCGTACAGCGCTAACAACCCCGCCATTAGCCAGAGTGCCCAGAGCGGCGTGACGGGGACGGGAGTCGCAGAAGGCTGCGGATCCAGGGCAATAGGAGAGCCAGCTCCGGCAGGATCAACAATCGTACCATTTACCGGCTCGTCTGCATCGTTTTCCCCGCCGTCTGTAACCGAGTAACTGATGGTACTATCGCCGACTGTCGCACCAGCAATTTCCCGCCAAGGGTCAGATTTCCAGGCTGTTGAACCGGGTGCCAATGTGGTGCCGTAATCCAGGGTCACATCTATCTGCGCACCATCGGCGCAGCCACTCACGGTGAAGTTGGCAACTCCATGGGGAAACTCCGTGCCCTCTGGAGGTGCGATTGCATCTACGAACTCTGCACTGGCGAACGCACATCCGGGGTCACTTGTGGTGAAGCTTATCGTACCTAGTCCACCGCCAGGTAGGGGTAGGGGCTCTGTAATAACGGGCTCTGTGACCGGATCGGTTGCACAGCTGACGCTGACATTACTGACATTTGAACTGACAATTGTACCGCTGCCATTGTTCACACCACAGGTCTGCCCGGTGGGCTGAGCTAATACTGTTACCACGTAGGTGCTGCCAGTCGTCAAGGCAGTGCCAAACGTAAAGTCACCATTTGCGCTCCTGACCAGATTATCTCCACCTGAGTTTTGCAGGGTGACACTGCCAGTCAGTCCAGAGATAGTGCCACCAACGGTGTACGTAGTAGGTGGTGCTGGCCCACCAATATTAAGCGTAAGCGAGTCGCCGCTCCAGCTGAATACATAAGTTCCAGGTATCGCTCCCATAGCAGCGAGGGTTGCTCCGGGCCAGGTCGAGGTACCCGAGATCGGCTCATCAGAAGAGTATCCTGATGGCAGGGTGATGGAATCTCCCATGTCTGACCTGGAAATTATGCCAACGTGGTTACCAGTACTAGCCTGAGACACCCAAAGCGGCCCCGTGCTGAAGGCGTGAGTGGTCTCTATAACATACTCATCAACAGAGCCTCCTCCCTGCCCCACAAAGATGCTTCCATCCAGAGCGGCGAAGCCTAATGACCCCCGGAAAATGCCTTCGTAGGCTATCGTAGAGCCAAGCGCAGTGGGGGTAAGCCCCGCTGTGTTTATCGTTCCAGTTGCCGTTGCAACAACATCTCCACCACTCTCAACAATATTTATAATCACCGCAGCATGTGATAAAGAAATGTTCAAAACAAATAAGCATATAAAGGTCAATAATCGTTCCATCGGACTTTCCTCCATTTTATTATTCTCATGAGACTAGTTCAATGAAGCCACATTGTCTACCCGGGGCCTGGCTCTAAATCAAATACCTCAAAGGTATGGAGGGATATGAGGGTGCTGATTTGGCTCTTTATTAGCAATAAAAGGCAGTGTTGGTCAAGGTGAGTATGTTGGTAGTGATTTGGTAGCGATCAGTGCCAGGAAGCTGATGGTGAGAATCAGGCATTTTGTCCAGATGAATATCTTCATATTTTTGGGTTCCTTGAATGGATAGCTGGTAGAATCGGTCGCCCAATTTTTTGTAACAGGTTTTTCTACATGCGTTTAGCTCTGACAGCCTTCGGTCTGTGGCTGTTGTCGGTGTCGGCCGCGGCAACCGAAAGTCGCCTCTTTGAGTTTTCCTATGTCGTTAGCATAGATGAGGTAGCGACCGACCAGGCGGTGGACATCTTTATTCCGCTGCCCGCTGAGCACGAGGGGCAGAAGGTGCTGCACGAACAGCTCAACAGTTCCTTGCCTGGCGCAATCGGTATCGAAACTGTTTATGGCAATCGCTACTACCGAATTACGCGGCCCGCCAATAGCGTTGAGCCCATTGAAATCGAGTTTAGCTGGGTGATACAGCGCGATACACTGGAAGCGGGGCTCAGGCAGCAGTATTCGGAACATAAATTAGATCAGTTTCTCCAGCCCAATGACAAGGTCCCCGTGGGTCACGAAATACTGGACCCCATACTTGCTGAGATCCACGCCCAGCGGACTGGCGATTCGAAAGCGGCCACGGCACGGGCGATATACGATTGGGTTGTAGACAATATCGAATACAAGAAAGTAGGGACTGGTTGGGGTAACGGCGATACTTTCTGGGCTTGTAACGAGCGTTATGGCAATTGCACTGATTTTCATGCCTTGTTTATTTCTCTCGCTCGCAGCGAAGGTATTCCGGCGCGTTTCGATATAGGGTTTACTGTGCCCGGTGACCGGCAGGCGGGTAACATCGTCGGCTATCACTGCTGGGTAGAGTTTTATCTACCCGGTAAGGGCTGGGTGCCTATCGACGCATCGGAAGCGGCCAAACACCCGGACAAACGTGAATTGTTCTACGGCACGCAGCCGGCGGACCGGATTCATTTCACCACGGGTCGAGATTTACTGCTCACGGATACGCAGCTGGCACCGGCGCTAAATTATTTCATTTACCCTTATGTGGAAGTGGCTGGACGTGCGGTAGAGGCCAAAGTGGATACCCTGTTTTCCTTTCGCGATATCGCCGAGAATTGACATAAAACTGCTAACACTCCGTGGAGTGTAGATCGGCGTTGAAGGTATTGCCAAGTTAAATACCGTAATGTGGGCTAGAATGAGCGAAGTTTCTTTTGTCGACCCTCTAAGCAGTTGCTCGTTCGCTGAGGGAAAAGTAAGAATTTGATCCTATATGTCTCAAATTGCACTGAAGTTTTACCCATTTTTGCATTGAATTACTATCCCGCCCCAGGCAGGTCAACATACTGAAAGTACGAGATATTGTCGAATTCTCCTGGGTCAATTATTAAACACAAATTCCTGCAGAAATGGGTCAATTCAGCATGCAAATCAACAGCCCGTACATAGAAACAAGGTCACGGATCGTTCCCGTGTTCAATCCATACACAAATGAACTATAGCGTAAAAGCAAGGATTACGAGCCAATGAAAATCGTCGCAGACATGAGTCTCTATCCGCTAAAAGATGGGCCAATACCCACTATCATCGAATTTATAAAGGAGTTACAGGGGCAGGATGGTATCGAGATTGTCACTAACCAACTCGGTACCCAGCTTCGCGGCGAGTTCGAGGCCGTAACCGGGGCTATCAACCATTGCATGCGGCTGGCGATGACGGCACCGAACACGGTTGTCCTAGTGGTGAAATACCTGAACATCAACGCCGAAATCGGTAGGGTGCCGAGCCTGACCCCTCCCATGTGAATATCTAATGGTAGGTAGTGTGTTGCGTCGACCGGTTGAAATCACAATTGAAGGCGGTGTTGGTCAGGGTAAGTATGTTGGTGGCGATCAGTGCCAGGAAGCTTGCGGTAAGATCTAGCCTGGGCTGGAATCTACTTCACCACCAACATACAGCCAGCGACCGTTGACACGCTGGAACACTGACTTCTCATGGAGCACCTGCTTATCACCCTGCTCATCGTGAAACCATGCATTAAATTCAACCGTGCCCTGGTCGCCCTTCTGTGATTTGTTGAGTACCTCCAATTCAATCCAGTCACAGGTGCGCTGCGAAAGCGCCTCAGCTGTGAGTCCCTTAGCCGTAGCGGGGAACCAGGTCTCAAGCAAATATTCACCATAGCCTCCCAGCGCATAAGCACTGTAGCGAGATCGCATCAACTGCTCGGGTGTTTTGGCCCGGCGAGTACCAGTCAAAAAAGGTAAGCAGCATTTTTCGATAAGTTTACCGCTGCCGCAGATGCAAGTATTAGTCATTTGGTTTCAAATTTATTGGTTGTCAGTCTTGGATAATGCCATTGTAGCAATCCGAGTGTGCTGTAACTATCACAGGCGTCTGCCCAACAGGTGCCTGTCGGTCGCAGGTCTGGGAGTTTTAATGTTTTGCACCCTGCCTATTATAAGCACTGGATTATGTAGAGTCGTCACAAAGGGTGAGGTTGTGGAAGTCACCGTAAAATCTCCCAGCGGAACGGGTCAGAAAATTACCCGCTGCCCGAAATGCCAGGTTGCCGTCTGGAGCAATTATCTGGTGTTCGCGGGGAACCTTGGTGAGCGTTGCAGAAGGCAAAGGCTCCTGACAGGTGTTGGCACAAGCTGGGATAAGTTATGTTGTCAGTACCCTTAGTTGGAGGCTCAAACTATTTTTTCGCCGGTCACCGCTGGAAGCGCTTCAACATACTCTCCAGCCCGTTGAGTTTAACTTCATACATCAAGGCCAGCTGTGTACCCAACTTTCCCTGAGGAAAGCCCTTACCGTGATACCACACCAGATAGGGCTCGGGAAGATCAAGTAGCTGACGCCCCTTGTACTTGCCATAGGGCATTACTTGATTGATGGCTTCCAGCAAATCTTTGTTATCCATACGAAGCTGCATCCCCCGAAAAATTATTGGCGCGCCCGGAGAGATTCGAACTCCCGACCAACTGGTTCGAAGCCAGTTACTCTATCCAGCTGAGCTACGGGCGCATGGAAGGTGGATTATACAGGCTGTTTATCAATGCCCCTTCAATGTCTTCGACATCAAGTAATCAGTCCAGGCAATCCCCATCGCAGAAAAGATAAACACCACATGAATAATTGTCTGCCACATTACGCCTGCCTCGGTGTAACCAGCATCTTCTGTCCCGAGCATGTTGATCGCAATAAACGTCTTCAACAGGTGAATGGAGCTGATTCCGATAATTGCCATCGCCAGCTTTACCTTCAATACGGTAGCATTTACATGACTTAGCCATTCCGGTTGATCCGGGTGCCCTTGTAACCGCAGCCTGGACACAAAGGTCTCGTAGCCACCGACGATCACCATCACCAGCAGGTTGGAGATCATCACCACGTCGATGAGGCCCAGCACTGCCAGCATAATCAGCTGCTCGCTCAGGGAGGTTGCCCCACCAATCAGGTGGATCAGTTCCTTCATAAACAGGATGACGTACACGCCCTGGGCCACAATCAGCCCCAGGTACAAGGGTAGCTGCATCCAGCGGGAGCTGAAGATCAGGTTGGACAGGGGGGTCATCTTGATTGGTGTGTCGTTGCTCATAAATAGCTCTCAGCCAAAAACCTATAAAAGTCGGATGGTGTACTTATAACTAATGCTATGATTTATAAGAAAAATGGTGGCCCCTCCCTGACTCGAACAGGGGACCTGCCGATTATGAGAAGCAGGGAGAGCACCAAACCAGCCCAGTAAGTGGAAGAATTGTAACAGGTTTTTAAAACCGAACTCCGAGCCGGAGCCGAACCACTCTGTGCTAATTCGCTGACGGCCATTGCTGTGCATCGTGGAGTACGCGGATAACTTGCAACTGCTGGACTATTCTCTCTGGAAATATATTCCTCAATTTTATCGAGGTCTTGCGCCGCTGGGTCTTCCCCCAATGTTGTTGAGTGTAACGACCGATAGATTTCAGGGGTACTAATGTAATGAACCACCCCCACCTACGCTGCTAGACCGGCGGGGTTTTCCAGACTAGATTTAGTCTGAAGGACCTTAACCTTGGATGGGAGATCGACATGACTATTAGTATGCTGGGCATTG
>JAUVBI010000165.1 GCA_030591305.1 Pseudomonadota bacterium | reverse complement strand
TACTGGGCGAGTTGCAGCAGATAGACGGTTTGCAACCCATGCTGGCAGGCATCAGCTACCTGCCGGTAATTGAAACTGGCAGCGCCTCCTGGCAGTTGCTGGTGCACCTGTCGCGCCTGCTGCCGTTGCTTGCTGCGCAGCTACTGCTGGTTTTCCAGAAGCACGGTGCGGTAGATCACAGCCAGGTTGCATTGTCCGCCCTGCAGGCTCTGGGCGAAGATGATGCGCCGACCGAACTGGCCCTGCGCCTGGACTACCAGATCGAGCATATTCTGGTGGATGAATTCCAGGATACCGCCATCAACCAGTACGACCTGCTGCACAAGCTGACCCGCGGCTGGGGTCAGTACAACGCCGAAAATCCTCTGGCGCCGCGCACCGTGATGATCGTGGGCGACGGCATGCAATCCATTTACGGTTTTCGTGGCGCCAATGTGGGGCTGTTCCTGAAGGCGCGTCTGGAGGGCTTCAACGGGGTCAGCCTGCAGCACCTGGAATTGCTCAGCAATTTCCGCTCAGACGAGGGGGTGGTGGACTGGGTCAATGAGACGTTTACCTGGGCGTTCCCCGCGCAAAACGATATCAACCGGGGCCAGGTGAGTTACACGCCGGCCACCGCCGTGCGCCCGGTGGCTATCGAGCCCGCTGTGGAGATGCATGCCTTTCATGGGCAGGACAGGCTGGACGCGCAGGCGCAGGAAGTGGCTTTTATTTGCGAGCACATAGCGGCGGCATGCGCCGAACACAGCTGCGGGAGCATCGCCGTACTGGGTCGCAGTCGCAGTCACCTGCAGCCCATTATTGCCGGCCTGAAACAGCTGCATATTTCCTATAGCGCCCAGGACCTGGACAACCTGGCACATTCTCCCCTGGTGGCCGACCTGCTGACCCTGTGCCGGGCCCTGGCCAACGGTGCAGATCGCCTGGCGTGGATGGCCTTGCTGCGCGCGCCCTGGTGCGGGCTGCAATTGGCGGATCTGCTGCTGGTTGCCAGTTATGGCGAGGCACCGCGCTATACACCGGTGTGGTCCGCTCTGTGTAGCCCAAAATTACACGACATACTCAGTACCGACGGCAGGCAACGCTTGCAACATCTATTGCCACCGCTGCAGCTTGCGCAGAAGCAGCGCGAT
Source organism: Pseudomonadota bacterium (assembly GCA_030591305.1). Next base: position 5,936 of record JAUVBI010000165.1, on the reverse strand, counting down.
CGACGCGGCTTGCGAGTATGGATCGAGCAGGCATGGGTAGGGCTGGGCGGTCCGGCCTGTGCGCGTGATAGTGATGGTTTACAGGACGCCGAGAGTTTTTTCCAACTGCTGGAGCAGGCCGACATGGACGGTATCGGGCTGGACGCCGAGTGGCTGGAGCAACGCCTGCAGAAGCATTATATGAGTGGCGGTGACCCGGCCAGTAAGGTGCAGCTGATGACGCTGCACAAAGCCAAGGGCCTGGAGTTCGACCGCGTGATCATACCGCAATTGGCCAAACTACCGCGCAGCGACGGCCGTCAGCTACTATTATGGGACGAGCACAGCGGCCCGGACGGCAAACGCAATTTCTTACTGGCGGCGGACGATCACAGCGACGCGGGCACGCCCACCTTATACAACTACCTGGCGCAGCAACGCCAGCAAAAAACCCTTCTCGAAGGCACCCGGCTGTTGTACGTAGGGGCGACACGGGCCATTGGCCAGCTACTGCTCACTGCCAGCCTTACCTGGGATGAAAAGAAAGAGGCCTTCCGTACGCCGTCCAGCCGCTGTTTGCTGAGTCCCATATGGCCGACCTTTGAACAGCAGATGGTCGCTCATGAACCAACGATGGTGCGAGTCGCCGCCGATGCACTGTCGGGTGCTCCACCGCTGACGCGATTGGTGTGCGACGCGCCAGCGGTCACACCATTGGTAGACAAAGCAGAAACAGCAGCGATCAAACAGGATCACAATATCCCCATCTGCGCCAGCAACCATACAGAGCGTGCTGTGGGCACAGTCGTGCACCTGGCGCTGGAAGAACTGTCCCTGCGCGATACGCTGCCGAATTCCGTCTCTGATACAGATCACCAGCGCTGGCGTGTGGCACTGCAACGTGAGGGGTTGTGGGGTGCAGCGTTGACTGAGGCCCTGCAGTCAGTGGCAAACTCGATCATGCAATCGCTGCGCGAAGGCGGGACGGGGCGTTGGGTGTTGTCTTCAGAACATGAGCAGGCCCGCAGCGAATGGGCCCTGACATGTGCTGATGAGAAGCGGGGCACCCGGGACCTGATCATAGACCGGACCTTTATCGACCGGGAGAGCGGTGAGCGCTGGCTGGTCGATTACAAAAACAGCCAGCCGCAGGAGGGTGAGACGCTGGAGTGTTTCGTCGCACGCGAGAGTACGCTGTACCGGGCCCAGTTACAGTGTTACCGCGACGCCCTGCGTACATTGGATGGGAAGCCCCTGCGCTGCGCCCTGTTTTTTACCGCTCTGGGGCACTTGCACCCCGTTACAGAGCTGGATTTTCCGGCCGAATAAATATGTATCTACTGGGCTTCGCTTGCTGTTTGTTCCAGGGTCAGCGCCAGCGCTTCGGCATAGACGATCACGATGGTTTGGCCGAGGGTTACACCGTCCATCTTCTCGGGCTCTACGCCACCGATCAGGTGCAGCTTGCCATTTGGATCCTTGATAGTGACAGCGCCCAGCTCGCGATTCATTCCTTCTATGGTGCATACGGCGCGAATTATACGGGCAGCGCCGATTGCCGGGTCTGCGCCTTCTTCTGACATCCCGCCTTCTTCAACCACAACCCAGGGGTTTGCCAATTCTTCTTCAGTGGGCTCGCGCAGTTCTCCCTCGATTGCCGCCATATAGGTTGCGGCCAGGGTATCACCGACTTTGACGTCTTCGAGCTTGACGACTTTTTCACGCGCGGTCAGTGTCACGCTGTTGCCCTGCGGACCTTTCAGGGTGACCTGGCGGGTCTCCAGGTTGATGTCAGTTACCACGGCCTCCATGGTTACCGCTACCGCACGGCCTGTGGCTTCTTCCTCTTCATGGTTCTCTGCCTGTGCCGCCATCGGCAGCGCTAATACCATCAACGCGAGCAGGCAGGTTTGGATCGTGTTGGTCATTTTTTTAATAGTCTTGGTCATTACGAGAATTCCTTTATCTGTGACAGTTCTGCCTCTACGCCGGTAGTTTCAAGATATACCGGCCGGGCAGGTGCACAACATACTGGCAGAGTTGGCTGGAATCAACCTTAATCAGGCATTGTGTGCCAGCCAGATGATAAGCTTATTTTTCCGGGCCACATGTTCCAACCAGCTGGCGGAGGTGAGCGATAAAGCCCAGACACATCGCGAGAAGGCGATCGAGCAGGAGGCGACAATCAGGGAACTGAAGGGGCAAAAAGGCAAACTGGAGTCGGATCTCGTGGATACGACAGCCATGTGTTCGTCGCTGTCGACTGCCTTGGAAGACCAAACAACGAAAGTGTCATCGATTCAGAATGAATTCGAGGCCTATAAGGAAGAATACAAGATCAGTGGTAATCTGGAGGCACTTCAGACAGCTGTCGCTGAGATGCAGGCAAAGCTGGAAGAGAGACAGGATGAATAGGGCAGGGTGGCCGAAAAGGGCGCGCTGTGGCGCATAGCCCAGGGGAAACCCCTGTAAATCTGAGCTGCGTGCGCGTAGGAGCACGTTTTTTCTGGTGAAAATTGGCATTTGTGGTATAGACTGAGATTGTGAGTATTGAAATTGACCCAAAAATTGAGCGGGATCTCACAGAGCAGAGGGCTTGATGGCTCCCTGCTGAGTGCTGACAGCCAGCCTGAGTGCGTCATCCCAATGGCCCAGTACAGCCTCCTCGTTAATGGGTCTTCCTATGATGGGTGCTAGGCCTTTCCACACGCTGGCTTTTCCAAAACAGGCAAGACGTCGACTTGGGAAATCCCTAAGCCGAGGCGCTAAACTCAGTCCCAACAGGTGAAACAAGGCAAAGACATGATCCGAGACCCCACCCGTATCAACATAATTGGTCGACTACAAGATTTTAAAGTGTGATCACCACATCACCTGGGGTTGAAAGGGGTTACAACTTAAAACTATCGTCTGGAGAACTTCAGCGCCGGTAAAAGTCTCTACGTCGCTGCTCAATCTCGTGAAAAGCGTCCAGACCAGGCACACCGAATACATGCCCCAGTTCATGGCTGGCATGTTGCTCACAGCGCCGATCATCGAGCATATGAATCAAGCCGGTCTCCAGTTCCACGCAGGCGCCACCCGTTTTTTTGCCGCAGATGTTATATAGCTCATCCCATGAGGGAACGATGTTCACTCTTACCTGCTTCGTCTTCCCGAGATAACTCACAGTAACCGTTTCGCCATTTTTGGCCGCACAGACAGCAGCGACAGCAGGACTTTCGTACTCGGGTGGCCTGTTGATAGTGCAACCAACCAACAGTGTGCATATCAAAATAACACCCCTCATAGTGATCTCCAAGTTGGACAATTGAGTTCCCCGAATTTCTAATGAGGCCACTCTAAATTAAGGCTTTTTTCCAACCACAATGCTTCAAGTGAATGAAAGATAGATTGCAATTTAGAGGGGGGCTCGAATTCTTTCTCCTTGCACACTCCGGTGAAGCGAAGCGCCGTGTAAGTGCAAGATGTGTTTTGACGAACAATGACAGCAGGTAGTTCTACTGACATGTCGTCGTAGCTTAAGCTGATACTGACTGTCTTGCCGGGTTCACCGATATTCTGCTCAGATTCAACATAAATCCCGGCAATGCTTATATCCATCGGCCTAACTGGCACCTGCTTGTTATTAGTTTTTACTGACACATAAAAACGCTTCGAGATGTACTGATCGAGGGGAGCCAATTCGATTCGAAAACCAGTCCGACGATTCGTTTGGGAGTAGATGAAGGAATTGAAAAACTCCAAGATTAGAGGTAACTCTCTGTAATCTAAGACAGCATGGTTACTAGCACTTCCCTGAATCTCAAATGCAATCTTGTCGTTTTGAGTTCGAATAACCAAATTAGCGGCGCGTATCTCAGACATAAAATTCCCCTTTTTTATAGATCGTTTAATACCTTCATGATCCAGACTACATTATGAAAGTTCCTTGTCTATCCGTATAACTACCTGCTTGTAAAAAACTGGCAATAAATATCAAAGACTAGCTATTTCTGTGCTTTCTAGCCCTTATGTACTAGATTGGCCGCCTGGTTAGCTTGCATTGTTAATTACTTTTTTCCTGTAAACCTCGACTGTCTTACTGGTTTTACCCCGACATGATGGATACCCAGTAAAGAGTGGATGGATATCGCCAAAGTGATAGCGGGCATCTGATATTTTTGAAATATCAAGTATTTCCGCATCTGCTTCTGGCCCCATAGTGGACGTCGAAAACAGCCCCATTTGCTACCGAAAACCGTCCCTTATGTGATGAAGGCGGACCTGAAGTCACAGCAATTTATCAGGATTGGCCTATGTCCACTTCTGGCACCGAGCAGACCCTGGCCAGATATGATAGATTTGAATTCAGGTCTGTTGGTTACTCAAAGTTGACACTCATGAAATTCTTGAATCCGGTTTTCCATGAGAATATTTCTCTATATCAAGCTTTAAGGTGCGCTACATGGAGTCGTACTCAGAATTAGTGACAAAAGTATTCGACAATTTTGCGCACCTCAATTTTGATCGAAAGAATAAATTACACCTCTACATGGTGTGTTTGTACTGCACGATAGTCGAACTGTCCGACTCACTAATTTGTCTTGCTAAGAGCGGGAAAGGCGTGGGAATCCCTATTTTGAACCGCACATTACTAGAAGCGTATGTAGACCTAAAAAACTTAGAACAAAACCCAGAGTATTGCTACAACATGGATGCAAGCTATATCCAAGAGTGGTTGAGAGCAATAAAGGAAGCCGGGACTCTTGAGAATCCTTACCTAAAAGGGATGGCGAATCTTGAAGATTTTGACAATCAAATCGCAGAGTGGCAGAATGAACTAGAGCAACTGTGTCAAGATGGCCACCAAGTTTTAAAGCAATTGGAAAAATTTAGAAACGTGGGGATGGAGAAGGAATATCGGTCAATTTACAACTTTTTGTGCTCGGAATCTCACAACAACATTCGATCATTGCAAGGACGGCACATACAAATCAGCGAGGATAGCGATGATTTTAAAGTGGTTGCTTTTACAAAATTTGAAAACGCCGATGATGATAAGCACTTAATGGTATGCCAAGAGTTCCTTAAACGAGCGAGCAAGGCCATCCACAGTACTCTAGAAACTGGAAAAGAGGGTGTTTTTAATGGCCCCTAACAATTGAATCAAAAGCGACAAGCCACTGATGAAAAATATTAGTGAAGATTTAAACAATCTATATACGACGGTCGGATTTGTAGTAGTGCAATGGGGTCAAGCTGAGCAGTCTTTAGATTTAGCGGTGTCCACGCTATATCAAAAGTATCATGGGGCCTCGTACGCCAAGCGTATGCCAAAAAATGCTTGCCCCAAAACTAGAATTCATAAAAAAGTGCTTGGATGCACCAGCATATAGCCCATCTCTTTTGGAACTCGCAGCGAAACTGAGCGATGACTTTGAATGCCTGTCAGAGATGAGGCACGTTCTCATACACGGTGCTATTTCAGAAGTTACCCAGCGAGACGGGGTGTATAGCTACATTAAGTTAAATGTACAAAAGGACACTCAGGAGGTGCAAGAATTTCAATTTGACTTAAAGCAGTTTCCGGCTCTCAGCGATAAACTTGTTGAACTTGGCGCGGCATCAGTAGAGTTCGCAAGACTGGTGTGGGATCATCGATCATCGGTCATCGGAGTAATGAGGGCTCTAAAAAGGAGTTCAAGCGGGACAAAGTTCCGCGCACTTTGCACCTTGGCCGAGCGTCCGCTCTTGGCACCAAGCGGAATCTGGTCAGGTTTCGAAGTGATATAATGTGCGAGGCTATTGAATTAACTGTTAACTATACAAGGAGCATCTTGTAGTGCAGGACAAAATTACCGTGGTAGTTGATTACCTAAACGAAGTAAAAACACGCTGCACGTTCAATGCGGCGGCTGAAGCGATAGGTATTACATCGCAAGCGCTTAAAAAGCAGCTAGGTGAGCCGCGCCCAG
>JAUVBI010000228.1 GCA_030591305.1 Pseudomonadota bacterium | reverse complement strand
GGGTGATGACGCCAGCGAAAACGATGCCAACTACAGTAATGACCGACAGCACAATCAGGAGTATTTTTTTCAATGTTGTTGCTTCCTATTTGGATTGTTCAAAAAGCCTTACAGGAATTCATATTCTAGATCATTTATCTTCAAATAGAACAAAACCGCTATCCCGATTATGTCAGAAACCACCACTTAATTTGTGGGGCAACGACCTGCACTGTAGTGATAACTTCAAACTACTACAACCAGCGCGCTATGAACCGGGCCGGTTGTGCCCCCGCGCTGAACCTGAGGTCCGAGGGAGCGAAAATTTGCAATGGCCGTATCGAGATCGGGTACTGTGATCATCGACTGAGAGGCAGATGGTCAAGGAAGTAGACGTTTCGGGGGTGTCTATAAACAGGCCCAATCTCCAATACCAGGAAAGGGAGATAAATTAGCCTGCCCGGAGGCGGGAAATACTCCAAGACAATTGGGTCGGACACATGGGAGTCCGGATTCGGTTAGCTTGTGTTGGTATTTTACGGCCAGTGCAAGCAGGGAGCAGATCCATGAGCCAGATCGAAGTCTTTCAGCCGATTTCAGCCGAATCGCTTTACCAGATAGAGGAAGTTACCGCCGAACAGGTTCAGCAGGTATTCAAGCAGGCCCGCGAGGCCAAAAAGAGGATGCGCCAGACCACCGCACAGCAGCGTGCTGATGTCATCAGGAAAGTAGTTCGCTTTCTGGCAGAAAAGCGTGAGTGGCTGGTAGATGAGATTGCCAGGGAGACCGGGCGCAGTCGCCTCGATATCCTGCTGGGCGATATCGTCCAGATGGCAGAGGATGCCGATTGGCTGGCCCGCCGGGCTCCGGAAATACTCAAGGATAAAACGGTACCCGGGCCTATTACCCTGATTGGCAAGAAGTCGCGCATATTCAATGAGCCTCGGGGCGTGGTGCTGGTTATCTCGCCTTGGAATATCTCGATGCAGATCGGCTTGCTGGCATCATTGACCTCCTTTGCCGCTGGCAATGCGGTAATTCTCAAACCCTCTGAAGAAACACCCCTGAAAAATATCTGGAAAGAGATACTCGCTCTCGACCCCCTGCTGCAGGAGGCAATTCAGGTGGTGCAGGGCTCGGGCGCTACCGCCCAGCAGCTGATTGCACAGCGCCCCGACATGATCTCCTTTACCGGCAGTGTGCGCACCGGCAAGCGTATTCTCGCTCAGGCCGCCGAGATGATAATTCCGGTAGTGATGGAACTGGGTGCCAAGGATTTCATGATTGTGTTCGATGATGTGGAACTCAAGCGTGTGGTACCGGCAGCGGCATGGGGTGCCATGCACAACGGCGGGCAATCCTGTACCTCGGTGGAACGGCTTTGCCTGCAGGAAGGGATTGCCGGTGAGTTTATTGAGCAGATCACGGCAGAGATAAAGGGTTTGACCGTATGCTCGGTAAAATCTCAGGACCTGGGTAATAAGGATGTGGGTGGCATGATCACCCCCGGGCAGATGGAGATTGTCAAACGCCACGTGATAGATGCTCGAGATAAAGGCGCAACCATTCACTGTGGCGGTGATGTGGTGGCGGACAGCCCCAGCCATTTTCAGCCCACGGTGATATCCGGTATCACACCGGATATGGATATACACAATGAGGAAACGTTCGGCCCTATCGTGCCTATATACACCTTTAGAACCGAGCGAGAGATTGTCGATACCCATAACGACACCGATTTTGGCCTGAGCGCCAGCGTCTGGAGTCGCGACACCGTCCGAGCTGAAAGGGTAGCGCGGGCCCTGGAGGCGGGCTGTGTCTGTATTAACGACATTATGATTACCGAGGGCAACGCGGAGTTGCCTTTTGGCGGTGTGAAGTATTCAGGGTATGGCCGGGCTAAGGGCGAGGAGGGACTGCTGGGTTTCACTCAATCAAAGTCGGTGATCGCCAGTGCTATGTCTGGGTCACGCGAACCCAACTGGTATCCCTATACCCGTCGTAAATACCAGTTGATGGGTATGGTGCTTGACTCGCTCTACCTGAAAAAGGGCCTGGCCAAATGGATTGGGTTGATTAAGGGGCTGATCGGGTTAAAATTTTAGCGTCATGGTCAGGCCTGATCAGACAATTTCTCATACAACGAAAAATATAAAAGGACCGGGAAAATGGTGAAATATCTAAGGCACATAACGCTGGTTATATTCGCAGTGGCGATGCTGGCAGAAAGCGCACTGGCTAAACCGGAAGACCCGGCCCCCTGGCGGGAGCAATATGCCTACTCAGTGGGGATGGCAGCCTACCCCTACGTGTTCCCCTATTTTTATATGACGCAGTTGCGCTGGATGTGGATAACCCAGCCACGTGACCCTGTGAACACGCCCTATATGGCGATTAATCACTTCTGGCATGCCACTCATCTGGTCGATGCAAAATACCGCGATGGTGGAGCCCTCAATAATGATGCCCTTTACTCTACCGCCTGGGTCGACGTGAGCGAGGAACCGGTTATTCTCAGCCACCCCGACATGGGCGATCGCTATTTTACTTTTGAGATGGCGGGTTTTGATTCCGACAACTTCGTTCATGTGGGCCAGCGCACCACGGGCAGCGCAGCGGGCCATTTCGCCATCGTTGGCCCGGATTTCAAAGGGGAGCTGCCTCCTGGTGTGCAAGCTATACCTCCCGCAACCACGCCCTGGGTACTGATTGCTGGTCGTACCATGGTAAATGGCGAGCAGGATTTACCCAATGTACTGGCGTTGCAAAAACAATATCGACTAACACCCTTGAGTTATTGGGGTAAACCTGAAGCTGAATTGCCCGCCTCCCACGATGTATGGGCACCCTATAAGGCCAAACAAGATCCGCTGGCAAACTGGCGTACTATCAACAGGGCAATGACCGAGAGCCCCCCGCCGAAGAATGAGTCGGCACTGTTAGACCTGCTTGCGGAAGTCCATATTGGCCCGGGCCAGGATCTGGGTGCCCTGGATGAAGACAGCAAACGCGGTCTGGTGCGAGCGGCGAGAGATGGTCATAAAATGATGTTGGCGGGACGTGCCGATCTGCCGGGTGGTACAACGGTCAATGGCTGGCGCCGAAGCCCGGAGCATGGGGGTCGTCTGGGCAAAAATGGTCTGTACATGGTTCGCGGCATGACCAATTTTCGGGGCATTGTTGCCAATGATGCGGCGGAAGCGAAATATTTTGGAGCGTACAGGGACAGCAATGGCAAATTTCTCGATGCCAGCCAGGCCTCCTTTGAATTGACCTTTCCCAAGGGGGCGGAGCCTCTGACGAATGCCTTCTGGTCGCTCACCCTGTATGACGAAAGTACAAATGTAGTGGACAATCCACTGGATCGATACTCTATCGGAGATCGAACCCCAAGCCTAAAGCACAACAGCGATGGAAGCCTGACGATTTATATACAAAGTGAATCGCCGGGTGTGGAGAAAGAATCCAACTGGCTGCCGGCCCCGCACGGTCGATTTACCATGACAATGCGTGTTTACCGGCCACAACAGCCGGTAATCGATGGCAGTTGGAAACCGCCGGTGTTGATGCTTAAAGGGAAATAAACGCCAGCTGAATTGTTGAATAATTTGGAAAATAAAGTACGGGCCGATTAATTCGGACACATACTTAAGAAGTAGCGGCTAAGCTGATCTTATAGAAGTGGAGTATTGGTCGCACGTATTCGATCCTCCGCACGTACATTGGCGGACTAAATGTCGAGGCACTAATGGATCTGAACAAGATTAAGCTTGATCGTAGAAAACTTCTTAAGGCAGCAGGCTTAGGTGTAGCCGCCACGGGCCTAAGTGGTCCAATTGCGTCAGCCTTGACGAGCGGCGCATCTGCTGCAGGCACCGCCAAAGTTGGCAAGGACGGCAAGCGGCTCCTGCCTTGGAGTAACTGGTCTGGCAGCCAGACCAGCCTGCCCAGCTTGCGTTTGGCACCGGGGTCCGAGGATGAGTTGATCGAAATGGTCAAAAACTCCACCCAGACTATTCGCTGTGTTGGCGCAGGGCATAGCTTTAATGGCCTTGTACCCACCGATGATACCTTGATGACCCTGGCACGCATGCGCGGAGTTGAATCCGTTAATCTCGAGACCCAGGAGGCCGATATCTGGGCGGGGACCCAACTGGGGGAGATTGGTGAGCCACTGTGGGAGCAGGGGCTGGCTATGATTAATATGCCCGATATCAACGTTCAGTCCCTGGCGGGCGCTATCGGCACATCTACTCATGGAACAGGCAAACACCTGGGCTCTGTATCCAGCACGGTAACCAGTCTGCGTTTGGTCACAGCAAACGGCGAACTGACGGAGTGTAGTGCAGATAAGAATTCTGACCTTTTCCAGGCCGCCCGCACCAGTCTCGGTTCACTGGGCGTCATATCACAAGCACGGCTGCAAACCCAGGACGCCTACAATCTCAAGGAGAGAACCTGGTTTGTACCGCTTGAAGAGGGCCTGGAGCAGGTCGAGGATTATCGCGATAACTATCGTAATTACGAGGCATACTTCTTTCCTCATGGCGATTATATGATGCACATCACTCAGGAAGTAATTGACGGTGATATACCCGCTATCGTTGGCGGAGCACCCTCCGATGGCTATGAAACATTCCGCCAGATCAGTGAAATAATCGACTATATTCCCATGTTTATGTACTCGACGATTATGAATTTTGGATTACGCGCCGAGCTTGATAATGTTGAGATAAAAGAGGGTCGCAGCTACCAGGTGTATCCCACGGTGCGGGATATGCGTTTTAATGAGATGGAATACTCTATCCCCGCAGAGTACGGCGTTGATTGTATTCGTGAAATTCTGGCGACCATAAAGAAACTCAATATCGATATAATCTTCCCTATGGAGTATCGCTATGTGCCGGCGGATGATATCTGGCTGAGCCCTTTTTACGGCCGCGATACCTGTGCC
>JAUVBI010000132.1 GCA_030591305.1 Pseudomonadota bacterium | reverse complement strand
CAATCAATGAAGGGGTATATCTTGGGGTGCTATGTCAGAGCCTGCCCCGACCTTAAAGGAGCCGCCCGAGAGGCAGCTCTCTAGCACAGAGTGATTTCAGGCCACAGCGGCTGGTTGACGGACTGGAGCCTTCTTCTTGGCAGCAGCCTTCTTTTTCGTGCGGGCCTTCTTGACGATGACCATGGGGGTTTCACCCCGAATCACTTTTAGCGCCGTGGTATAAAGGAAGTGGCTGCGATTCTCTCCCCGCCCGACGATATATTCGTCAATCTCCCGCAGCGCGAACACCGGAATGGAGATATTGACTCGTTCCTTTGCTGTATTCAGTTTCGCGGTGTTAATATCGATAAATGCCCATGAGCCACCCTCAAACTCTTCACCATTCAGTTCCTCGGGATCGGAAGGTTCTGGAACGCCTGCATCCTCTCCCTCAAACAAGGCTTCGGCTGCCTCCTGGACGGCTGCGGGCAAATCTCTCAAGCTGTCAGCTGCCGCGAAGCAACCTTCGAAATCAGGCACTATCGCGCCATAGACGGTACCTTCATCACGATGTACATAGACTGGATATAACATAGATTCCTCTCCATCAGGCGGGGCTACTTCAGCCCCGCCTGTTTTAATATTGCTTGTGCCGTACCGTTGGGAAGGTCCTTCTTAGGGTGGGGCACAATGACCACCTTTCCCGTCTCTGGGTTTTTGAACTTGTGATGGCTTCCCCTCACACTCTCAAGCACCCAGCCTGCCTTCCTTAGCTGCTTCACGATATCTTTGCTATTCATGTGTGTATCGTACACACAATTAATAAAGATTTCTATATAGATAAATTCGATCAAATCAAGCCATCCTCTGGAGGTGTATTCGCCTCGAGCGTACGTTGAGATGGTTAGTCTGAGTTGCGGGGTGGTTGGGGTCCGCCGGTTCGGCGGCCTTCCGCGTTTTGGGGTAGCGATGTACCCCCAGAGATACCCCAATTAGCAGCGGGATGCTGTAAGCGGGCATGAGACGTCAATAGAATGATAAAGCCAATAACTCATTGATATTCAATGAGTTATTGGACGTTATGAAATGTTTTGAGAATATAAAATGGTGGAAGCGGCGGGAATTGAACCCGCGTCCGCCAGTACTCTGCCTTCGGCTCTACATGCTTAGTTTCCGTTAATTAATTTAACCGCAAACAGCCCAACGGGCAGGACGTTATTGGCGAGTTTTGTTTAAGTTTAGCAGCGCGGCCCAAAACATACCTCGCAGCGATCCAGTTCTGAATGACAGTCAAAAGCGCGGGGCTGGCACCTTGCTAGTGACCGCTGGGGGACGAATCCTCCAGAAGTGCTTAGTCACTGCTTACGCAGCGAGTTGGGCACCGTAGTTGTCATCATTGGCAACTAAAAGTTAACAGCTTTTGATTTACGTGATTGGCTGTCATCACGGCATGCACCTTAGGGTTCGCAACCGTCGTCGAATCCAAATCGCCCCCATTAGTGAACTGGCAATTATACCCCAACTTGGTCCAAAATGAGCCGCCATGGGCATAATTGCACTAAATTAGACGTCGCTAACCCCGAAAGTTCACTCAAACAGGTAGTTCAGGCCCGAGATTCAACCAGGTCAATCAGCTTCATCAAGTCGGTAAGAAGGTCATTGGTGGTTAATATTGAATCTTCGCTATAGGCCGAGTTAAATCGGCTGAGAACCGAATCCTGGTTGTTATATAAATCTGCTATGAGTGCTTGCTGTTCAGGGCCAAAGTCGTCGTAGAAGTGTTCATACAAAAAGGACACATCATGAAAATCCCTCGCGGTGGTTCTGCCTTGCAGGGCGCGCAGTTTTTGTTTTATCAACACAGCGACCTTGTAAGTCAGAATTCCATTGATTTCGATAATATCTTTGTCATCCGGTGTGCCCCTCAGCGATGTTTCAATTTTGAGGTTGATGCTGTCACCGTACACAACATGGTAGCGACGCACTGTATCGGTTTTTTTGGTGAGTGTAATAGTGGGGTGTCGAAACACTGCTGTGCTTTTACCCAATTGGTTAAATACTTCTTCTATCGAGTGTTCGAGATTGAGTGCCTTTATTGCATCGAAGTCCAGGGCTTCACTAAACCGGTCCAGCCCGTAGCAGAGCTTTAAAGCCGTGCCCCCTTTTAGCACCATGGGAAGTGACCTTTTATGAAAGCCCTGGCACAGAGATTTCATTACAAATTCGTGTTCTGCTTGCTGTTCTTCAGTGTATGTCATTGTCTGTTAACCATTGGTTCAGTTGCTTGGCCTGCGCTGATTCCAGTGATGTAGCGCTCTGTGGCCGGGGTTTTGAGGAGGGGCTTTATTTCCGTTCTAAACCATAGGGGCCACTGGGTTAGGGCTTTATCGATGAGCTGCTGGGGGTATGCACCCAACTGCCTTTCTATTGACGCACACTGCAGGGCGTTAAGTTTGCCTTCTCTTTTAAACAGGTACTCCAGTGCGGTCAGAAGAGTGACCAGCCTGTCCCCGGCAGAATGAAGCTTCTTGCCCAGTACTTGTCGGAAGCTGATTTGGCAATTGTCCGTTGCAATGGGTGCAATACGCTTGTTGGTGTTATAGATTTTCTTGTCGGGCGCGTGTGTGATTAAGCCCAGTTGATATGCAGCGAGTTCTCCAGAGGGTATGAGTGTGGCAGCGTACTGTGTTTGGACAGATTTCAGAATGGCCTTGTCTTTGGGCGGCAGAGTCCCGAAATACTGGCTATTCAGTGGGCGGTAATAAATGCCGTTGCGTATTTTCTGCAAGCCTGCTTTTTTAAAAAGTCGAGACGTGGCTTTGTCTACCTGAGTGCTGTCCTCAGACAGTTGATGTAGCTCTGCACTGGCTATTACCCCGCCAGGCGGGAGGTGATCAAATTTATTTCTGACCCTTTTTGCTACACTCATTCATTACCTCTACTGAGATAAAATATCATGTTAGATTATCTCAAAAGAAGAGTGTAACATAACCCTGTACAAGTTGAAGGCCGGAGAACCCAACACCCATGCTTCAATCCCTGACAGAAATTGTTGCGAATATCGGTATCCAGCAGCTATTTATGGTGTGGCTTGTTGTGGTGTTTGCCGCGATATTACGGGCCTTTACCGGCTTTGGTTTTGCCCTGGCGGCCGTTCCTGTTTTTTCTTTGTTGATGACGCCCACCGAGTCGGTGGTGCTCAGCATTATGCTCACTCTGGCAGTGAGCCTGTTCACGCTTAAGACGTTCTGGGGTCAGTTTTCCATAAAGTCCCTGTTACCCATGATTTCCTTCTCACTGCTGGGAACAACCATAGGCGCTTATTTTCTGGCCATGCTATCGGTGAGCTCTTTTCAGCTGTGGGTGGGTGTTTCTGTTCTCGGTGCCTGTGTGGCGCTGACCTTTTACCGCCCGGGGCGTATTGAGCCCAGCACAGCCCTGGCCAGGGTGGCCGGGCTGGTGTCTGGTTTGATGAATGGTTTTTTTGCCATACCGGGGCCGCCGGTGGTGGTGTATGCGGTGGCTACACAGCCCAGCCCGGAGAAAATCCGGGCATTGCTAATGACGTTTTTTTTGTTTTCCGCGAGCTTTGGGCTTGTTTCATATTCTGCCGCCGGCTATGTGAGCCTGGGGTCTGTGTGGTTGTTCGTTCTCACATTTCCCGCCATGTATCTTGGGGATAAGCTGGGTTATCGATTATTCAAGCGTTTTGGCACGCGATTATATCGGCGGGTGGCGCTGGTGGTGTTATTTGCCGTGGGTATTGCGATTATGGGGCGAGCGCTGTTGGTGGGGTGAGCGTGGATTTACTGCTTCACGTTATCGCGTACCACACGCTGTTTCTGGCGGTTCCAGTCCCGGTCTTTCTCGGTGTCGCGCTTGTCATGGTCTTGTTTGCCCTTGGCCAGGGCGATTCTGGCTTTTACCAAATGTCCCTTCCAGTACAGCTGGGTGCACACGCAGGTCAGGCCCTTTTGTGAGACTGAGGCCCGTATTTTCGCCAGTTCCTTTTTGTGCAGCAGCAGCTTGCGCGTGCGTATGGGGTCGGTCACGAAGTGTGTTGAGGCGGTGTCCAGGGGCATTATTCTGGTGCCCAGTAAAAAGGCCTCGCCGTCCTTCATCAACACATAGCTGTCTACAAGCTCGGCTTTGCCCATGCGCAGGCTCTTCACTTCCCAGCCAGACAGGACAACGCCCGCCTCGAAGGTTTCCAGAAGGCTGTAGTCAAAGCTCGCCCGTTTATTCTTGGCGATGACATTGCTGGGTGTTTTGTGTTTCTTCTTGGCCATGGCGCGCATTATACGTAGAAGGCCCGCGGGTTAAAGGTGAATCTTTCCCTTTTCACTGCCCGTTGGCTGGTACACTGGGGTCATGATAATAAGTAATGTTGTCCCCCAGTGCCCCTGATTGCTCGAAATGGCTTTGGGGGCTGGAGGTCCCGCACAACCTTTGTTTTGGCACTGTCGTCATCGGCGGTGGGGCTGGGCAATCTGTGGCGCTTCTCCTACCTCACTGGAGAACACGGGGGTGCTCCCTTTGTTATCAGTTATCTCCTGTGCCTGTTTCTGATTGCTGTGCCGATAATGATAGCGGAGGTGGTTATAGGGACGCACGGCCGTGGCAGCCCCACGGTGGCTATTCGGTGGGCCGCAGACCGGTCTCTGTTGTCGCGAAACTGGATGGTGATTGGCCTTCTCGCCAGCCTGACTGCTCTCCTCATTCTCTCTTACTATGTAGTGGTGGCCGGGTGGGGCCTGGCTTACGCGGGTTATATGGCCTCGGGTGTCTTCTCTTCCGCCAGTGCACTCACGGTGGGAGAGCACTTCGATAGTTTTCTCGCAAGCCCCCGTGAATTGATGTATTGGCAGAGTCTATTCCTGCTGATGCTTGTACTGGTGGTCAGTATGGGGGTGCGCCGGGGGCTGGGCCTGCTGGTGTGGTTTGCAGTGCCAACCCTGATGGTGTTGCTGGGTGTGCTGCTGGTTTTTGCGCTCGAGAATGGCGATGTGAAGGCGGCCCAGGAGTTTTTATTCTCGGTTAAAAGGGTGGATTTTTCAGCGCAGGCGGTGCTGGTGGCCCTGGGGCATGCATTTTATACCCTGAGTATTGGTGTCGGGGTTGCGATTACCTACGGGGCCTATGCCCCGCAGCGTATACCCATAGGCCGCTCGGTAATAGCGGTTGCGCTGTTTGACACGCTTATCTCCCTGGCCGCTGGTTTGGCCATCTTTCCCATTGTATTTGCCAACAATATTGAGCCTTCAATGGGGCCAGGTTTGTTGTTCGTGAGCATCCCCTACGCCTTTGGCAATATCATAGAGGGGGAGTTGTTTGGCACGCTCTTTTTTGCGCTGGTGGTGGTTGCCGCACTCGGTTCTGCTGTGGCCTTGATGGAGCCAGTTATCCGACTGCTGATGCAGCACCGGCGCATACCCAGATTATTGGCCGTTTTGGTGGTGGCGGCGGTTGTCTGGCTGCTGGGCCTGGGTACGGTTCTGTCTTTTAATGTCTGGCAGGGGGATGATTGGTTTGGCAATTGGAACTTCTTCGAGCTTTTGGACGCAATAACTGCCGACCTGCTACTCCCTCTGGTATCGTTGCTTACCGCAATATTTGTGGGGTGGCATATGCGGGTGGAGATACTCCGTGTGGAGTTATACCGGGAGACCGGCCTGTTTTTCACCCTGTGGAGGGTTCTACTGAAATATGTCGTGCCCCTGGCGATTGGCTTGATATTTACGGCTGCCGCCTTCGGTTTGTATGCGTGACGCGTTGTATGGATGATGCATTGCATGGATAAGGTTTGAATGAACTATGAGTGAAGACCAGAAAATACCGGTTGAAGTTGCCTACGCCCTGCCAGATAAGCAGGCTATTGTTCCTGTGCAGGTGGAGCCCGGGACAACTGCGGCGGCCGCTGCAGAGCAATCGGGTATTGTCGAGCGTTTTGAGGGTCTCACACTGGAGGGCGCCAAGTTTGGGATATTTGGAAAAGCGGTGCCCGACACCCATGTGATGTCTTCGGGAGAGCGGGTGGAGATCTACCGTCCGCTGTTAATCGACCCTAAAGAAGTGCGCAAGGCCAGGGCTGCAGAGGCACGTGAGCGCCGGGCCAAGGATGCTGCCAAGGAGTAAGCTGTGAGGGTGCACTAGGCTTCCTCGTCCGCTTCATCTGATTCTGATTCACCTGAGGGAGCTGGCATTTCTGGTTTGCCGCCACCGGGCGTAAAGTCCCCTTCGATGCGATCCAGTTTGTCGCCTTTAAAGAACACTGTTAGGCGTTCATCCAGAAGGGAGTTCTTACCGTTGCGAATGGTGTGCCGGTAATCCCAGCGGTCTTGATTAAAGCTGTCTTCAACCAATGGTGTACCCAGAATAAACCGTACCTGACGGCGACTCATACCAATTTTTAATTTGTCGACCTTCGCCTGGTCGATAATATTCCCCTGTTCCACATTGATACGATAAGCGCCTGGAAAGCCGACAAAGCCACAGGCAGTAACCGACGTGAGTGTCAGGGCACAAAGGAGAGAGACGAGCAGGGTCCGCATTGGGTTTAAACTTCCACTTCTGTTAATGGGATGGCATGATACCCCTACTCAACACCCCAGAGAAGCCCCAATAAAAATGGCCGTCGAAAACCAGGAGTTACGCAAAGCCGGATTGAAGGTGACACTGCCGCGCGTAAAGATCCTGCATATCCTGGAAACGTCGAGTAGCGGGCACCAACATATGAGTGCTGAGCATGTATACGACGCCTTGAGGGATGTGGGTGAAGATGTTGGCCTGGCCACGGTTTACCGTGTTCTGACCCAATTTGAAGCCGCTGGCCTGGTCACGCGGCACAACTTCGAAACCGGTCATTCGGTGTTCGAGCTGGCCCGGGGTGAGCACCATGACCATATGGTGTGTCTGGATACGGATGACGTTATTGAGTTCACAGACCCGATAATTGAGCAGCGGCAGCGGGAGATCGCCGAGCAGCATGGTTATACGCTGGAAGATCATGCGCTGGTGTTGTACGTACGAAAGAAGAAATAAAACCCGGATAAACTCAATGAATGCTGAATAGGCTCAAAGGGGGCTGGTTTTGCTCTTGCAGGGCCGTCTGAGGCCATGGATGGCCGAGGTCGAGCCCCGCATGGATGCGTCTTTTGGCGCGCCCTGCAAGAGCAAAACTAGGCCCCTTTGAGCCGATCTCCCACTTCACTGCGAGTTTATCCGGGTTTTATTTCGGGCCTTCAACCATCTCCAGGGCATGAGCCATGGACTGCTGTGTGATTTTTTTACCGCCCAGCATTCGGGCGATTTCCCGTACTTTTTCCTGGTCATCCAGCAGTGCCATCGATGCCTGAGCTGAATCTTTATCGCTGGTCTTGCTCACCTGTAAGTGCTGGTGCCCCTGCGCTGCGACCTGGGGTAGGTGGGTAACGCACAATACCTGGGCGCGTTCGGATAGTGTGCGCAGCAGGCTTCCCACTGATTCTGCCACGGCGCCGCCGATGCCGACGTCAACTTCGTCGAATACCAGGCTGGCCTGGGTGCCCACACTGGCGGTAACAACCTGAATGGCCAGACTGATGCGCGACAGCTCGCCCCCGGAGGCGATTTTGCCCAGTGCCTGGGTGGGGGCGCCGGGGTTGGTGCTAATCATGAATTCGATATCTTCATAGCCCTGGGGGTGGGGCTTGTCGGACTCTCTTGGTGTTAGAGCGATCTCAAATTTGCACTGCTCCATGGCCAGACCGCTTAACTGGGTGCAAATTTTCTTCTCCAGTTTTTTGGCTGCGGTTTTGCGTTGCTTGCCCAGGGTTTTTGCATCGCGGTGGTAGTGTTTGGCGAGTGCGGTGAGGTCCTGCTCCAGTTGGCCTATGTGCTGGCCGCCATTGGTTAGTCCTTTCAGTTCGTCGGCGAGTGCGGCGTGGCGCTGGGGAATTTCTCCCGGCTTTATTTTGTGCTTGCGGGCGATGTCATAAAAACTGGCCAGACGCTGCTCTACCTCTTCCAGTCGTTGGGGGTTTATTTGCACCTGGTCGATATAGGCCTGAATTTCACCTTTGGCTTCGGTGAGTTGAATGGCTGCCGAGTCGAGTAATTCCCGGGCATTGCCCACGCCCTGGTTCGCATGGGCTTCATCCTGGAGTAGTTGCCAGGCCTGCCGGGTGCCGCTCTCCTGGGCGTCGCACAGTTCCAGGGCCCGATGGGCCGATTGAAGAATATGCTCGGCATTGGCCAGGGTTTTCTGCTCGTTTTCCAGTTTTGGGAGTTCGCTGTCCTGTAATGCCAGTTGGTTCAGTTCTTCCACCTGGTAGGCCAGTAACTGGGCCCTGGCGTTGTGCTCATCCTGGGCACTGCTCAGTAACTCCAACTCCCGTTTAGTGCGCAGCCAGTCTGAAGCCGTTTGTTCCAGTTGGCTGGCCAGCTCTCGATGGCCGGCGAAGGCATCCAGTATGTGCCGCTGGGTGTCTT
>JAUVBI010000311.1 GCA_030591305.1 Pseudomonadota bacterium | reverse complement strand
TGGAGATCGAAGATCCCGATCTGGGCACAATGCGTATTCACTACCTCGACGAGGGGCCCAGCGATGGGCAGATCATGCTGTGCATGCACGGTGAACCCAGCTGGTGTTACCTCTATCGCAAAATGATCCCCGGTCTGGTCGCTGCGGGCTTTCGCGTTATTGCCCCCGACCTGATTGGCTTCGGGCGCTCGGACAAGCCCGCCGACACAGATGACTACACTTTTGCAAAACACGTCAGCTGGATGACCGCCTGGGTAACACAGCTGGACTTGCAGAACACCACCCTGGTAGCCCAGGACTGGGGCGGCTTAATAGGCCTGCGCCTTGTAGCAGAAATGCCAGAGCGTTTTTCCCGGGTTACCATCGCCAATACGGGACTGCCGACGGGCGACCACGGCGCTTCAGAGGCGTTTCTTGCCTGGCGCAACTTCAGCCTGACAGACGAGGCCTTTGACATCGGCATGATTCTCAACGACTTCGGGCGCGGCGCACTCAGCGATGATGAACAAAATGCCTACCGCGCTCCCTTCCCGGACAACAGCTATAAAGCCGGCGCGCGGAAATTCCCCTCCCTGGTACCCAGTTCTACGGATGATCCTGCAAGAGATGCCAATATCGCCGCATGGGAAGTCCTAAAAACCTGGAACAAACCTTTCTTGTGCTGTTTTTCTGACAATGATCCCATTACCGGTGGCGGTGATAAGGTATTTTTCAAATTGGTACCCGGCTGTAAGGGGCAACCGCACACCACACTACACGGCGGCCATTTTATTCAGCAGGATGACGGCGAGCACTGGTCTTCGATAATTATCGACTGGATTAAGGACTAGGGCACCCCTATATAGGCCTGAAAAAGCTCGTTGATAACCGGTGCTACCGACGACACCAGCAACACCGCCATCGCCACATTAAAGATTCTTTGATGAGAAGGGTCTTTCAATAGCTTTTTAAGGCCGAGACCAAAGGTCATCCACATCGCCACGCAGGGAAACGCCACCAGCGCGAAAGCTGAAGTGATTAACAGCACCTGAAAATAAATGTCATCAGACACGGATGTAAATGCGGCCACCGCCCCCGTCACCATCACCCAGGCCTTGGGGTTGACCCATTGAAACAACACCGCCTGCCAGAATGTCAGTGGGCTTCCCTCCCCGCCCTCCAGTGAAACCGGAGACGAGGTGGCGATACGCCAGGACAGGTAAAGTAAATAGGCCACACCTACAACCTTGATGACCTCATGTACCACAGGAAAGCGTTCAAATACTGTCCCGATACCCAGCCCAACCAGAACCACCATCACCGGAAAGCCGATACAAATACCAAAGAAGTGTGGCAGGCTGCGCCGTACACCGTAGTTCACACCCGACGTCATAATCATCACATTGTTCGGGCCGGGGGTAATAGTCGCAGTAAAAGCGAACAATAAAATAGCCAAATAAAATTCCATAGGACTATTTTACCCTACCTTAGTGCCGCCAAGTAGGGTATAAAAGGCCGCAATGAAAATGCCAAAGCGAATCAAGCCCCTGTACGAGGACGGCCTCGTGGACGAGGTCCTGCGCCAGCTTATGAGCGGCAAAGAGGCCACGGTCTACATCGTGCGCTGTGGCAACGAAATTCGCTGCGCCAAGGTCTACAAAGAGGCAGCAAAACGCAGCTTCAAAAAGGCCAGCCAATACCGTGAGGGTCGCAAGGTCAGGAACAGTCGCCGCGGCCGCGCAATGGAAAAAGGCTCCAAATTCGGCCGTCACGAACAAGAAGAAGCCTGGCAGTCTGCCGAGGTCGATGCGTTGTATCGCCTGGCCAGTGTCGGCGTTCGCGTGCCACAACCCTACGGCTGCTTTGACGGCGTGCTGCTAATGGAGCTGGTCACCGACCATGAAGGCCACGTAGCCCCACGCCTCAGTGATGTCGCCCTTACCGAAGAGCAGGCACTGGAAGACCACGCGATGATGATGCAATACGTTATTCGCATGCTATGCGCGGGGATTATTCATGGCGACCTGTCTGAATTTAACGTGCTGGTCGACCAGTACGGTCCGGTGATTATCGACCTGCCCCAGGCGGTGGATGCCTCCGCCAACAACAATGCCGAGTGGATTTTCGAGCGGGACGTTAACCGTATTACCAACTACTATGCCGAATTTGCCCCGCAACTATTGGACGTCCCTTTCGCCAAAGAGATATGGGCGCTGTATGAAGATGGTGAGCTTCACCCCGAAACAACGCTGACAGGCATCTTTGAGGAAAGCACCGAAGAGGCCGATGTTGATGGGCTTATGCTGGAAATCAAGGCGGTGCTGGCAGAGGAGCGTGAGAAACAGGAGCGACTGCGCGAGGCTGAAGAACCGGAGTAGATAGTTTTTACCTACCAGATTTCACAAGCATATACGGAATACTGACGATGACCAGCAAGGTATCCGGGTCCAGTAATAGCACCAGAAAAATCCAATCTGAAAAATTAACAGGCAAGGCATAGCTGCCAACAATAACCAGAAACGGGCCGATAAGTGGCTTTGGCGAACTCCAGTTATAGCCCTCCTGTTTCCGATGAATAAAATTGGTAATTTGCCGCACATAGTTAATAAAAATAAAAAATGTACCCAACGACAACAAGGCCCCACCTAAAATATAGCTCGCAGTCATAACTT
>JAUVBI010000002.1 GCA_030591305.1 Pseudomonadota bacterium | reverse complement strand
GGTGTTGGATGAAGCGGACAGAATGCTGGAAATGGGATTTGTCGATGATATTGAAACTATCATTGCTGAGACACCATCCGATCGGCAAACTCTGCTGTTCTCCGCAACCTACCCGGATGATATTCAATCGCTGAGTGCGCGTTTCCAAAACAAACCCGAGCAGGTTTCCGTGGAGACCCTGCACAGCGACCAGCATATCGCACAGCAGTTTTATATCTGCCAGAAGAGCGCCAAGCTGGATGCACTGGTAAAGCTGTTGGAGCATTTCAAACCCGAGTCGGCCGTGGTGTTTTGTAATACCAAGGCGTTTGTGCGAGATGTCTGTGCTCACCTGAGTGACCACGGAATCGCAGCGGCGGCGCTGCACGGTGATCTGGAGCAGCGCGACCGCGACCAGGTATTGGTGCAATTCAAGCAGCGCAGTTGCAGTGTGCTGGTGGCTACCGATGTGGCTGCCCGGGGTCTGGATATCGATGATTTATCCGCGGTTATCAACTATGAGTTGCCACGCAACGCCGAGGTGTATGTACATCGTATCGGCCGTACGGGACGTGCCGGCAAGGAGGGTTTGGCGCTGACTCTCTTCGCCGATTCGGAGCGTTACAAATTGAACAGCATAGGCGATTACCTGCAGCGGGAACTGGAGTTTGAAGCCATTGAAGCACTGCCGGGCAGCGGTGAGTCATTGCCTCCCCCGGCCTTTGTTACACTGTGTATTTCCGGCGGTAGGAAACAGAAAGTACGCCCAGGCGATATTCTGGGTGCTCTTACCGGTGACGCCGGCATAGACGGTAAAGCGGTGGGAAAAATTGACGTAATGGATTATGCGGCCTATGTTGCTATAGAGCGGAACGTGGCTGATAAGGCATTGGGCCGTCTGATCAACGGCAAGATAAAGGGTCGGAAATTCAAGGTGAGGAAGCTATGAGTGCCAACGACAAAATTAACTACATAGAATTTCCAGGCAAAGATATTCCGGCTACAAAGGCTTTCTTCGAGGTGGTGTTTGCCTGGAGCTTTGTCGATTACGGCCCCGATTATGCATCCTTCTCAGCCACAGACGCCGGGCTGGACGGTGGCTTTTTCAAATCTGATCTCGCGGCATCCACGGATAATGGCAGCGCTCTGGTCGTTCTTTACAGCGATGCCCTGGAGGAGACCGAGGGGCGTGTGAGCGCAGCGGGCGGGATAATTACCAAGCCCATATTTTCATTCCCGGGGGGCAGGCGTTTTCACTTCACCGAGCCCAGTGGTAATGAGTTGGCGGTGTGGTCGGTTAAGTAATCGTCTTCAGGAGCCCGGATCGGCACTGAACCACTCAACAATTTGCCGATGAACCTGTTCATCACTTAGCAGGCCCAGGTGACTCTTTTCGTGAAATACCCGGCAATTCTCTGGATTGATATTTAGATGTCGCAGGTTATCGAAATGCGACCCCATGGCGCTGTCCAGGCGTACTAATATGTCCCCCAGGGCATGCCCGAGTGGGTCGTGCTCATCTTGACCCAGGGTGGCTGCCGCGAAAAAGTAGTCCACATCCGGTAGTAGTGGTACGGGCTGGCGAGTATCGGGCCGGTCGTGGTCGGGATGGTATCCCTGCCAGTCTTCGTCGAGCAGGTCGCCGTGTCTCAAATCCTTGATGCCAGCGCTGCGCCGTCTGCCAAAAGCCAGTGGCTCAACATAGGGGATTTTTTCCATGGCCACGTTGAGGGCATGCCCGGCTTTTGCGACCGGTGAGCCGTGATGGGGAGTTCCCAGGCACACTACACGCTTAAGATGGTTTAGCCATGTACTTCCTGTCTCATCGGCATACCAGCAGGCACTGCGGATAAGTAGCCCTCCCATGCTGTGGCCTATTAGTGATATTGACTCAACAGGCACTGGCCACACGTCGCACAGTTGCTCCAGTATTTCTGCGAACTCCCTGCCATTGGTGGAGATATGGCGCCCGCTGTTGTAACGCAAATACATGGGTGTGTAACCCAACTCCTCGCGTAATAAGCGGCCTATACAGCCCGGTTCCTTTCGACCCCAACTCAGCTCCGACATGCTCAAGCCGTGCAGCATGATGACCAAGTGAGGGCTGGCCTGCGGTAGGGCTGTCGTCAGTGCTTCCCTGTTCAGCTGCAACTGCCGGCTGGGTGTTGTAAGAATCATTGGCAGGGCAAGTGTATTTCCCGTGCTCTCAAGGTGATCGCCAAATGCGCCATTGAGTGCTGCTATGGCGCAGATTTCCGCCGCTGATTGGGCCGTGTTATCTCCTGTCCTTTTGGGCAGGAGGCCGAAGGCCTTGTCTGCCCCTTCGCGCAATACATCGTTGACACTCCGGACCGCGCAATAAACTGTCGAGGCAATGAAACCATGTGCTCTGCTTAATTCGGCAGGTTGCTGTGACCAGGGCAGGGGGTGCCGGGCGATTGTTTCATGCATCCGCTCCACCGTGTTGGTAATACCTTCCACTGCATCAAAAATGAGCTGGCTGCCGCCGTGTAAGGTCTGAATTGATGTTTTCATTGGGAGTCTCCCTCCCCAGTCGACAGGGCGGCCAGGCATTTAGAGCAGAGGAAGACCGGGCGGGCCTGTACGGGCAGGCCCACCGCTGCATTTTCTCCTTTTGCGAGGATGATATTGCACTGTTCACAGACGCCATTGCGATTCAAGACCGTTTCCTGCCAGCCCACGACAGCTGCGCCTTCATCAGCTTGGCCGGAACCGCCTGGGGGTGAGGGTGGTCGTCCCTGTATTACCCGGGCGATCTGTGCGCTGTCGGAGACAACCCCCTCCACCAAGTTGAAGGTATGAAGGAGTACATTGCGTACGATGGTGGAAACAGACAGGCCCAGGTCCTCGGCCCTGTCGCGCAATTCTTCATCGAGTTGCTCGGGAATACGCGCCTGCAAGACCCGATCTTTCTTTGTCTTTCGTGTGGGTTTTCTCTTTTCTGCCATGCTCTTATGCGCTTCATTACTATCGTTAGCGGGCAATGTAATTCAAATGTAATACATTTGTCAATATTTGCATTACAAATAGTTTGTGTGCATCCAGGAGCAGTGAAACTTACAAGAAAGTAGAAATGTCCTCCAGGGACTTTTTGATCAGCGCGTGCTTTGGCACCGTGGCATCTGCTGCAGGGTAGCCCGTAACCAACAGAAGATAGGCGCGCTCCGCAGGGTTGCGATTGCAGACCTTGTTGAGAAACTTCATAGGGTTGGGGGTGTGGGTTAAAGTTGCCAGTCCACAGCTGTGTAAAGCGTTGATCAAAAAACCGGTGGCGATGCCTACAGATTCCGGTACATAGTAGTTTTTCTGGTGATCTTCAGCGTTTACGCCGCCGCGCCGTTGGGCAAAAATGGCAATCAGCCAGGGGGCGGTTTCAAGGAAGGGTTTATCGGCATCTGTACCCAGAGGTGCCAGTGCATTTAACCAGTTCTCTCCTGCTTTTCTGTCGTTGTAGAATGCGCGCTCCTCTATCTCGGCTTTTTCTCGCACCGCTTTTTTTACGTCTGGGCTACTTATCGCGGCAAAATGCCAGGGTTGGTGATTTGCACCGCTGGGTGCTGTACCTGCTGCACGTATGCAGTTTTCAATGACTTCTCTTGGCACGGGCCTGTTCGAGAAACTCCGGATAGAGTGGCGGCGCTTTACCTCCTCATAGAAGAATCGGGACCGCCTGAGCATTTCATCCACGGGGTATTCGTGAAAATCAGATAAAGGGACACTGGCATGTTCTTTCATTAAAATTCCACAGTAGTAATTATTTTCCCGCCAACTAGTATAGTGGCAGATTGACATACTGTTTAGATCACTAACAAAGAGGATAATAATCATGGCAACGAATATTTTTGATTTGACGGGGAAAATTGCCCTGGTGAGTGGTGCCAGCCGTGGTATCGGAGAGGAGGTTGCAAAGCTGCTGGCCGAGCAGGGTGCGCACGTTATCGTATCAAGTCGGCGTATAGATAACTGCCAGGCCCTGGCTGATGCCATTGGCGAGAGTGGTGGCAGCGCCGAAGCCTTCGCCTGCAATGTAGGTAATATGGATGATATCAGTGCGTTGTTTGCGCATATTCGAAATACGCACGGCACACTGGACGTCTCGGTCAACAATGCGGCCACCAACCCCTACTTTGGTGACGTGTTAGATACAGACCTGGGCGCGTTTAATAAAACGGTTGAAGTGAATATTCGCGGCTATTTTTTCATGTCGATTGAGGCGGGGAAAATAATGCGGGATAACGGCGGCGGTGCCATCGTGAATACAGCCTCGGTAAATGCGCTTCATCCCGGCCCGTACCAGGGAATTTATTCTATAACCAAAGCAGCTGTGGTCAATATGACCAAGGTCTTTGCCAAGGAGTGTGCACAACACGGTATTCGCTGTAATGCATTGCTCCCCGGTATAACCAAGACCAAGTTTGCTGGAGCACTGTTCGCCAATGACGATATTTACCAGCAGGCCATGCAGAGTATTCCCATGAACCGCCATGCGGAGCCTCGGGAGATGGCGGGTACGGTGTTATACCTGGTATCGGATGCCAGCAGCTACACCAACGGTGAATGTATTGTGGTGGACGGTGGCATGACAATCTAGAAACTGGTTTTGTCGCCCCAGGGCCGTTGCTGACTTTTCCCTTTCGTTCGTTATATTAAAGAGGGGTCTGGTTTTTCAAGGAGGAATGCGGTGGGATTGGAGCGAATTCATCCACAGTTACTTGCAGATTGTCACTATCTGGGGGCGCTGTCGGCTTGTGGAGTTTTGCTTAATCACAATGCGTCGGTTCCCTGGTTTA
The DNA here is from genome assembly GCA_030591305.1 of Pseudomonadota bacterium. Next base: position 36,172 of record JAUVBI010000002.1, on the reverse strand, counting down.
TTCTTGTTCCCGATTCGCATTTTGGTGATGTGCTCGATTTACCTGAGGAACAGGGTCGCGCAGTCCTCTTGGAGTGTGCGGCGATTTCCGCTTTTATCAAAGGGGAGCTAGCTTACTCCAAGGTCAACTATGCCGGCCTTGGAAATGTTGTCCCGCAAATGCATTTACACATTATTGGCCGCAGTGAAACCGATGCCTGTTGGCCTCTGCCTGTGTGGGGAGTACTTCCGGCGGGGGAGGAATACACCCAGGCCGTCTTGCAGGAGTGGCAGGACAAACTGGTTAAGACGGTGGGTTTAAGCCCGGCTGCGCTGTAGGGCGTTAAGAATTTTAAAGATTTTTCAGGATTGGTTTGATCATGGATAAAAAGGTATTTGTAACACATCAACTGCCCGGTGACCGAATTCACCAACTCGGGCAACTGTGTGATATGAACGTATGGATGGGGCCGGGCCTGTTGCCCAGTGGAGCACTGCGCGAGGAAGTGTCTGAAGCTCAGGGCTTGCTGTGCCTGCTCACTGACCGTGTCGATGCCAGTCTACTGGATAGTCTACCGAATCTGGAATTTGTTTCGAGCATGTCCGTCGGTGTTGATCATATCGATGTTGCCGCGCTTACCGAGCGAAAAATTCCCCTGGGACATACCCCCGGGGTGCTGGTGGATGCCACAGCGAATGCGGCCTTTGCCCTGCTGCTCGCCGCTGCTCGCCGGGTGGTTGAGGCCGATCGCTATATTCGCCAGGGAAACTGGCGCGTTGACAATGCCTGGTCACCGGAGTTTTTTACCGGCAAGGATGTAAGTGGTGCCACACTGGGGATTATCGGGCTGGGGGCAATCGGCCAGGCCGTTGCGAAGAGAGCTGCAAGTTTTGGTATGCGTGTGTTGGGCTTCAATCGTTCTGAGCGCAGCGTGTCGGGTGTTGACAGTGTCTCCCTGGAGGAGCTGCTACAGCGCAGTGACTTTGTCAGTATACATGTCCCACTAAACGACGAGACCCGTAATTTAATGAACGCGGACAGAATTGCAGCGATGAAGCCCGGGGCCGTTCTGGTGAATACTGCCAGGGGTGGCATTGTCGATGAGACCGCTCTGGCCCAGGCACTCGGTAGAGGTGACCTGTACGCTGCGGGCATAGATGTGTTCGAGAAGGAGCCGGTTGAGCAGGAAAACCCTTTACTGGCCCTGCCCAATGTTGTGGTCGCTCCACATATCGGCAGCGCCACCACGCTGACCCGCGCCAGGATGGCCGACCTGGCGGTGGATAATGCCATTGCCGCCCTGGCGGGGCGGCCCATGCCGTTCTGCGTAAATCCTGAGGTGTATAACTAGGAAGCGTTTCGGTATTTATCGGGCGTTGGGCAGTGAACGCATACCCTGCTTCACGGCTGCAGTAACAGATTTGTACAGGCGAGAGTCTTCGGTGATGTTTGCGTCATCGACCATTTTGGTAATGAGAACGCGCCAGACCTCTTCCCTACGCTCAATATCGTTGAATTGAATGCCAATATTGCGCGTTTCCTTTAATCCGGCCAGGGCATAGGCGTTATCGATACTGGCCTGGTCGATATTGCGGTTGGGTACTATTCCGGGGTGGGTAGAGAGATTGCTGGCCGCTTCACCCTTGACGCCGTCACGCACGCCTTCGGCAAACAAGTAGTCCACACTGAATTGGGCGCGCTGTGCATCCAGCACATAGCCCTTGTCTTGCAGGGTCACGTTAATCGCTTCTCTCAGTATTGGATCCAGTGTGTACATGGGATCTCGGGAGTTTGTGCTGTTCATAATGGGCTTACTGCGCCAGCTATAATAGTGATAATTGCCTGCGGAGAAGGTGTCGGTCTCATTGGGATGTGTCTCTACACCACTACAGGCCGATAGTGTCAGTATCAGTAGGGCTGTAATTACGGTGACGGGTGGAAAGCGCATGATATGCCTCACTTATAGTTTGGGATGCTGCTGAGTACTTGCATGGCACCCCACTGCATTCGTTGTTTGCGGACTTGTATTTCCTGCATTGCCTGATCGGTAAACATTTCCAGAGCTCCGCGCCATACGATCGTGTTGGTTCCTGCAGGGGCCAGTGCCACCAGTATAGTGCCGCGTTTGTATCCCTGGGAGGGGGTGCTCAGGGAGGGGTACATACGGAAAGTCTCCTCCACTTCAGTATGCCCTTTTATCTCTCCCAATAGCGCCACGGCTAATACATCGTAGTTGGCCGTCTCGTCGGTGCCAACAAATGTATAGCCCTTGCGCTCAAACTCGCTTTGCAGTGCGTGTTGCAGCATATCGGCGCGGCGCTCAAAGCGGCCCTCCGGGTCATCAATCCAGATCAGGTCTGAACGCCAGCGCAGCACCGTGCTGGGTGAGGTGATAAACCCGGGCATGGACACTGAAACAGCACTGGATTGGCTCAGGGGGTTCGGGTTTTGTAACGCCGTGTTTGAAGAGCAAGCTGCCAGCGTACAGCTCAGCATTGTTATTAAAAGCAGGCGAAACGCCACGGACTTTACTCCTGTTATCAATGTTTGCAGATAATAACCTATTTAAGTGCACAACAAACACTGTGAAATACAGCAGGGACTTTGTTAGCATAGGTGATATAACAATAGGTTATTTCTCGAGGCTGCTATGATATCCCGTAGACTGATCCGTACCGACCTTAATTTGTTGGTTGCCTTACAAATATTGTTGGAAGAGGGCAACGTCACCCGCGCGGCAGAGCGCCTGTCTGTATCCCAACCCGCACTGAGTAAAACCCTGCAAAAACTCAGGGAGTCTTTTGATGACGAGTTGTTCACCCGTACCGCTCACGGCCTGGTTCCCACTCCTCGGGCAGAGGCGTTGGGAAAAGAATTGCCGGCCCTGCTGGAAACGGTGGAGCGGGTGTTGGGCTCGGATGACTTTACTCCCGAGACGTACAACGGCAGCTTTAAATTACTGCTGCCGCCAATTCTCAGTGAGGCCCTGTTGCCTGGGTTAATGGCCGAGCTCAGCGAGGTGGCTACCGGTGTACTGATTATCACCGGTGATGTGACACCGGATTACCAGGAGCAATTAAAGAAGGGTGAGGCCGACTTTGCTGCCTTCGTCGCCCTGGAAACCCAGCGGGATATATTGGCCGAGCCCATAGCCGCCATTGCTCCGCGCTGTTATATGCGAATTAATCATCCCCTGAATAATAAGGAGATGGGTTTGCAGGAGTTTCTCGCATTCCCCCATCTGCGTCTGTATCTGCCCGGTTTGACCCGGGAAAATACCAGCATGGTTGATGATGTGCTGGGGCAGTATGGCGTCCACCGGGATATTCGCCTGGAGACGACCCAGTTTGCCTCGGCGGTTGGTGTGCTGACCTGCACCGATTCACTGCTGGTGGCCAATGCCGGATTTGAGGAGGGAGGGCTGTACAGCGACCGTATTACAGGGCGGGAATTGCCCGCCGAGTTGCAGCGCATGATTCGCAATACGCATAGCAGTAATAGAGGGAAGATGTCCCTGATGCGCCATACACGGGCCTCGCGCAGTGCGCCGCATCAATGGATGCGTGCACTGCTCATGAAGCATTTAACTCGTTCCGATAGTAGGGTTGAGGTAGAGAGCAGGACCGGTGAAATGTTTGCAGAGCAGGAGTCTGCTTAAATGGGGTGCCACCACATTAACTGCCGAAAGTTGATAGAGCCAGAAAATGACAAATAATGACATCTTACGCCGCATCCGCTATATCCTTGATTTCGATGACGCGAAGATGATCGAAATCTTTGCATTGGCTGATGTTGAGGTCAGGCGTGGGCATATTGTCTCCTGGTTGCTGAAAGAGGACGAGCATTCCTACCAGGAATGTAATGATAAAATGCTCGCCACATTTCTCAATGGGCTTATTAATATGAGGCGCGGCAAGAAAAAGGGTCTGCAACCTAAGCCAGAAAACACCTTGACCAATAATCTCATTTTAAAAAAGCTGAAAATTGCTTTCAAACTCCAGTCGGAAGATATTATCGCAGTTTTAGCGTTGTCCGGTTTTGAGCTCAGCGCTCCTGAGTTGAGTTCATTTTTTCGAAAACCTGGACACAGAAACTATCGGGTCTGTAAGGATCAGGTGTTACGCAACTTTCTCATGGGTTTACAGATTAAGCTGCGCGATAAAGAAAAAAAGCGCCCAAGCTCGATATGGCCCTCGCGCGGCTGATGGTGTTATGGGGTGGCTAATTAATTAGAGCCCTGGCCCATTACCGCTGGAAGCGCCGTAACTTCCCCCTTTGAACCAAGTGCGAGCGCGGATACCTCCAATTTTGTGTTTTAATAGTTCTTTATCCATATGACCAGCTACCCCTAACAAGGACCACAATATGTCTGACAAGTTTTTCTTCAATGGCCGTCAGGACTCACGTCAGGATCATGCCGGTAGTGCTTACCAGACCAATGCAGGTAGTAATGGGGGTAGCGAGAAATACCCGCTGGCCCTGGTTGTAACCAGTGAGGCGCGTCAGCAGGAAGTTCAGGCGCTGGTGGATGGAGCGCAGCTGTATGCCCAGATTAGTGTCGACAGGAGTGAAGATGCCGAGGAGTCGATTGCCGAACTGACCGCACTGCTCAACAAAGTCGCTACGATTAAAGTGGATAAAAAACCAGCACGCAATGAGCCCTGCAACTGTGGCAGTGGCAAGAAATACAAGAAATGCTGTGGCTAGGTGGTACCCTCGCCGCTGCAGATCGAGCAAGCCACCACATTGATACCGGTTGATGCGTCACTGATGCTGTAGCAAGCCGTGGCAGGTAAAATTGTCCTGATATGCAGATGCTGGTAGGCTTTCCGCTTTCTCTATTCGGGCCTTTTTATGAAATACGTATCTGTAAGAATATGCGCTACTGCGATCATGTTTTCTACCATGTTGTCATCAATTGTCAGCGCCGACGATCACGGCCTCTCCCAAGCAAGCATAGAGCGCGCCGGCACACTGCGTGATACCGCGATGGCTGGTAGTGGTGCGTATGCCATCGTCGAGTCATTGACAACGGAAGTCGGGCCAAGGCTTGCCGGTTCTGAATCTGAAGCGAGGGCGAGAGCTTGGGGTAAAGTGACGCTGCAATCATTGGGCTTTGACAATGTGCGTATCGAGACCTTTGAGATGGAAGCCTGGGAGCGTGGCGAGGAACATGCCAGCATCGTCTACCCATTTCCTCAACCCTTGGCTATTACTGCACTGGGGGGGTCGGTAGCGACTCCACCTGAAGGGCTGGAGGCCGAGGTGGTTATCTTCGAGAGCCTGGATGCACTCGAGGCTGCTTTGCCCGGAAGCCTCGACGGCAGGATCGCGTATGTGGGCCATGCAATGCAGGCTACCCAGAATGGCAGCTCGTACGGCTTTTATGGCAGACTTCGCCGTGAGGGCGCTAGTATAGCCGCTGCCAGGGGGGCATTAGCGATTATGATTCGCTCTATCGGGACAGATAGCCATCGCATGCCGCACACTGGCCAAATGCGCTATAGCGAAGATGCGCCGCGCATTCCCGCGGCGGCACTGTCGAACCCTGACGCCGATCAGATCGAACGTATTGCCTTACGTGGCAAGCCCATTCGGGCTCACATTACGCTTACACCACGTTTTGTAGGAACCCGCTTGAGTGGTAACGTGATTGGTGAAATTGTGGGTTCTGAGCGCCCGGAAGAAATCGTTGTCATCGGCGCACACCTCGATAGCTGGGACCAGGGTACAGGGGCTGTTGATGATGGCGCCGGTATAGGTATTGTGACCGCGGCAGCCAAGCTCATTCTTGACGGTGGCAAACGTCCACTACGTACGATCCGGGTCATCTACTGGGGCGCGGAGGAGGTGGGCTTGCTGGGCGGCTCGGCCTATCTGGAAGCGAATCGCGGCGAGCTTGAAAATCATATCATTGCTACCGAAAGTGATTTTGGTGCCGGGCGGGCCTGGCAGATGAATGCGCAGGTCTCGAAAGAGGGGCAGGCTGTGGTTGACCTGATTGGCCAGTTAGTAGCGCCTATTGGCATCGTCCGAGGCGACATGGACAAGGCCGGCTCAGGCCCTGACCTGACACCAATGGTGCGTGCAGGCCTGCCGTCTTTCCGTTTTGTCCAAGATGGCATGGACTATTTCGATCTGCACCACACGCCGGATGATACGCTGGACAAAATCGAGCCAGCTGCGCTCGACCAGAATGTTGCAGCATTTGCTGTGTTCGCCTGGCTGGCTGCCAATAGCACGGTGGATTTCCGTCGTGCAGCCTCATCAGAGTTAGAAAATTAGCCGCAAAAGGCAGAAGTGGGCTTGTATGACCAAAAAGATAGAGCTATTAGCACCCGGTGGTGATGTTAATGCTATTAAAGCGGCCATTGTGGCAGGTGCCAATGCCGTATATTGCGGCCTTGATATCTTCAATGCACGTAACCGAGCGACCAACCTCTCCTTTGATGATCTAACCGGTGTTGTTAAGCTCGCTCATAAATATAACTGCAAGATTTTTTTAACCTTAAATGTAGTTATTTTAGAGCATGAAGTAGTGGGTGTAATTAAGCTACTCAATAAACTGGTGAACAGTGGAATTGATGGCATCATTGTGCAAGACCTTGGATTGTTTTATCTGGTTAAACGGTATTTTCCGAGTTTGGATATACACGCCTCAACTCAGCTAACAACGCATAACGAAGGGCAGCTTAAGTTTCTCTCTAAAGTAGGCGCTTCGCGCGTTAACCTGTCTCGTGAACTAAACCTGACTGAAATTAAAGTACTAACAAAAGTGGCTCATGATACGGAGGTATTAACAGAAGTATTTGTTCATGGTGCGCTGTGTATCGCATTTTCTGGTCAATGTTATTCAAGCTCGGTCAGTGTGGGTAACTCCGGCAATCGTGGCCGCTGTAGTCAGGCTTGCCGTGATGAGTATGAACCCACCACTACGGGCAACAAATTTCCGCTTAACTTAAAAGACAATTCAGCCTATTTTGATTTACCCGAGCTGGTGGATGCTGGTGTGGACTCTTTAAAAATTGAAGGACGAATTAAAGGCGCGCAGTATGTACATACTGTGGTTGATAGCTGGCGAAAACAAATTAATACCTTTGTTGAGACCGGTAAATTATTGGATGACGATTCAAGTCTATATAAAGTGTTTAATCGAAATTTCACTAACCTTTTTTTGAAAGGTGATATGAAAAAATCGATGTTTATCGATAACCCGCGCGACCATAGCTTTATACATGCCAACGGAAAAAGTAATGCTATCTCTGTTGTTCAAATTCAGGAAGTACAGCAAGAACTATCACAAGAAAAAAATGAGATAGGGGTTCTTGTCGATGAAAAAATTAAATACCTGAGCATAGAAAAACAAAATCTTCAGCTGAGCTTTTCTGGGCAGTTAGGTGCACCTTTAACGGTAAAAGCAATTGTTACAGAAAGTGCCTTGACTGATGGCGGTACTGAAGGTCAGATTTTTACCGTTCAAACCGACATGATTTTAATGGAAGCGGGGCAATCCTCTATAGATCGGGCCGCCATCGAAAAGCGGTTTAAAACTTTCAATAACTCTGGGTACGTTATTGAAAACTTTAATTTCGACGGTCTGCATGCCGGTTTAAATGTTCCGTTTAAAGAATTAACCGCGCTAAAAAATAAACTGGCGTTTTTACTAAATGGTTCGGTAGCCGTTATTCCTGTAGTTGAAATAGCTCCGTTAATCCAGCATGCAAAGATCGAAGAAAAACCAAAGATGTCTATTTTAATTGCAGAAGCAAAAGACATTTACTTATTTAATAAAACAGATGCCGATATTTATTTTAAGTTGCCAGAAAGCTTTAAAGTAGGCAGCCGAAAGTATATTGATATGTTTTTAGAGAACCCTGGTCTGATTCCCTGGTTTCCTGCCGTACTCATCGGTAAAGATTATCTAGAGGCAATTAAAGTGCTCGAAGAAGTTCGGCCAAAGTGTATCGTCAGTAATAATACCGGCATCGCTTACAAGGCATTTGAAATGAATATTGACTGGATAGCTGGGCCATTCTTAAATACCACCAATTCTTATGCGTTATTAACGTTGAGCGAAAACCTGGGTTGCAAGGGTGCCTTCATATCTAACGAAATCAATAAAAGCCAAATTCGTACTATTAAACGCCCTGAGAACTTTAAATTGCTTTACAGCATATACCATCCGATTTTAATGATGACCAGTCGTCAGTGTTTCTTTCAGCAAACAGTCGGCTGTAAGAAACCCAGTATTGACGATGGCTGCATGCTGAAATGTGAAAAATCTACGTCTATTACTAATGTGAAAGGCATTTCATTTGCGGTAGATAAACAGAAGGGTGGCTACCCATGTATTTATAATCATGAGCAATTTTTGAATATTGATGTTATTAATGACTTTTCGCATTTGTTTGATGAATTTTTTATCGATCTAACTGACATCGGTAGCGGGTCGAAAGAGAAGCCAGATAAAGTCCAATTGATTCATCATTTTGAAAGTGTGTTGAACGGAGTGCAGGAATCAGGTATTCAGTTGCATAAAATTGTCACGATATCGACCAACGCTCAATACAAGCAGGGTTTATAGTGTGTCATTCCAGTGAACAAGGTGCCCTGAATGTGTTGCCAAATTAATGCCGCAGTAACCCAAGCCAGTCTGGTTTATCAGTCAGCATAGTCCTGATGTCGTAGGCGATACGATGTGTGCCATGACAACGTGCGCAAGCTTGTACCGCCAGGGCTCCGAGGTCTTGCCCCTGATCCTTGAGAGTACCGGTGCGCAGACTCTGTTTGAGGCTGGCCAGTGTTTCATTTATGTCATCATCCGGGTAGCGCCTGTTTTCATTTTTGTGACAGCTGACACAGGTATTACCCAGGGCATGCATCCCTTTTTCTAATTCGTCCAGCTCGGCCAGGGCAATGCTTGGCTTGGCGTCCTCGGTGGCAATTTTGATGTAGTTGACCTGCTGGATTAATTTATCCATGTGTTTAACCAGTGGCACCGATGGGGCAATATCGCCAAGCGATGTAAAATCTGGGGCACGGTACATCACAGCGGTAATAGAACGATAATCATCATGGCAGGCGTTGCAGCTCTGTTTGAGGTCGTCCAACGATTGCGATATTGCCTGATAGTTATGGTCCTGAACATTTTTTTGCAAACGGGACAATGCTTCCAAGTCCAGTTTTTTACTCCACTCAGGCACCATGTCGCCTATTTTTTGATAGTGCTCGTTCAGTTGTAGTGCCCATTTCTGCAGCTCTATGTCGTTGTTATTGGACGCGTAGAGCTCAATCGCCTGTATCTCTCGGCGTAGTTTGAACATGGTATGTAACCATTCCTGGCGCTTATTTTCTGGCTTATACCACTGTGCCAATGAGGCCGGGGGCTTTTTGATAATGGCAACCTTGTCTTTATGAAAGTAGACGATACCGCCAAAAATTGCGATTAATAAACATTGAATAAGCATGAAGTATGACCAGCGCATGGCTATTTTCCTCTCCTAAATTGTGTGAGTTTACATGACGGTCTTAGAATTTATTATTTGCTGTGGACATGCATCAAAAATTGGCCCGTATTGGCACTGGATTAACTATACAGCTGAGCCACTAATTTGCTGATAAATATATTGATTTTTAAATTTCCCTGATCAGTTTTTGGTATCAATAGTGGCGATCATGGACATGGCCGATTATGCCAACAGCATGGCTGGGGCGACAGCTGTTGCTTCTGACAGGAGTCGTCCATGCGGAGGGTGATAGTTTGCGATGCGCCTTCTAAGGAGTAGTATAAAGCTATTCCTCTGAAGGAGAGTTTGATATGAATAGTATGTTATCAAAAGACGAACGGATGTGGGGCATGCTCTGCCATCTTGGTGCTCTGGCAGGTTTTGCCTTTCCGTTTGGCAATGTCATCGTGCCCCTGGTGATTTGGATGGTCAAAAAGGAGGATATGCCCTTTGTGGACGATCAGGGTAAAGAGTCCCTGAACTTTCAGATTACGGTAGCGATTGCTATGGCGGTCTGCTTCCTGCTGTCTTTTATACTTATTGGATTTCTGTTGATGCCAATAGTGGGTATTATAGCCCTTGTACTCGTTATTATTGCCGGAATTAAAGCCAATGAGGGGGAGCGGTACAGGTATCCCTGGGCGATACGGTTGTTGCCCTAAGTACCATTAACTTGCCAGCACCCTATGACCTCCATTGGAAATCAACTTGCAAAAGGGGATGCTTCATACTATACCAAAGTTAAGTTGGCGCTACCTTTTACTCACTACTCCCCGGGGGCATACAGGTAAAGGTCAGTTCTTGGCCGGCGATCAAGGCTGCATTTCGTAATTCTGTCGAGCTGTAAGTCCCTCCCTGTGCATCAACATAACTCCCGGTGTCGTCCATAAGCAGACTGACCCGTAGCTGATCGATATAGCCGTTGACTGCCAGGTCGCACTCCTGCCTCGGTTCGGTGACCTGTGCGCGTAGCTCCAGTAACTGTACACGCTGGAGAATCGCCTCGCTGTCGCCCGCCAGAGTTATTTGTTGGCCAACTATTGGGGCAAGATTGGTATCCATTGCCATGACAAAGCGAATGACGTTGGCACGATTTTCTGCAACGGGGTTAGGGAAATTAAATACTCCGTCGGAGAAAAAATGCTCCAGGGTGTCGATAGCGCCATCATGCAGGAAGCCAAAGCCTTTCACCTGATCACCCCTATGTACGCTATCGCTATTGGGGTTGCTGCTGCCGAACATTCCCACTTTGGTGTAGGCGTTGCGCAGGTGTGGAATTTTGAAATCCTCGGCTATGCGTGGCCCCTCAAAGGTCATCAGACCATTGGTTCCAAACTGGTTTTTGTCCGGATCCAGTGCGTGGCAGTGGTTACATGAACCAATGCCGGTAATACTGTCGACGTTGAAGTATAGATCGCGGCCCGCTTTCTGGCTCGCGCTCAGGGTATTGTCGAGACGGCGATTGGGGTTGGGTGGCGGCGTGATGGCCAGAGAAAAGTCGGTAAAGGCCTGAAGTTGTGCCTCGTTCAGTTCCTCTGAGCGACCAACAAGGCCTACGAAGGCGCCATTGAATTCCTTGAATGCGGCAGCCTCCATACTTTCTTCCTCACCATTGACGGTCGCACGATTTACCCCCGTGCGATCTCCGCGCCAGTGCTGTGGGCCACTGTCGGCAATGCCCCGAAAGGTCTGTGTTGTCATTGGGCCTTTCATCGGATGAAATTCTGTGGTGATTATTGGACTGTTGGCAACAAAGGTATTGGGGTTTGGCTGCATGTTGGCATCGGGGTTACCCAGGTCCCAGGCGAGGCCGTCGTTATCACCAAACAGGTGGCAGCTGGAACAGGCGTTGGTTCCGTTGGCCGAGGTGAGTGTCGCGTCGTAGAGAAAGGGGCGCCCTTTGATAATAAAATCGGGTTCGGGATTAGACAGCTCCTGGCGTGCGACGGTTTGCCTGTTGCTGGTATCGACCAGTACCACGGCGTTATCGAAGCGGGTATATACCGCTATGCGACTGCCATTGGGTGACAGGGCCAGGCCGCTGGGACCTCCTCCGGGAAGGATTAAGTGGTCGTCGGCATCGGCGGTATACGTTGCCTGGGTGAGGCTGTCGGTGTCGAGAAAAGCCAGTTTATTGGAACCAAAAGCGGCGGCGTAGAGTGTGTTGCCATCGTTGCTGACCGCGATGGCTGTGATCTGGCTCAGGCTTTTCCCCGACTCACTTACCGGAACGCTTTCACCTTCTTCCCGGTCGAAATTAACGTGGTCGTTCATGCGCACATTACGTACATCGGAGTTGGTTAACACGCCGATACGGGTCTCCACGATATGGCCGCGCACGGTAGTGGCATCGTGTCCAGGGCCCTCAAAGCGAACATGGTTGAGGGCCTCGGTATTGCTGACATACAACTCGGGCCGCACGGGATTAATCGCCATATTGAACAGGGAAGTACCCACACCGGAAACTTGCCTGAGCAGGGTCGGTACATCAGCGATGGCATCGATTTCAAATACATCGTAGTCCGGCAGATCAAAATGCACCTCACTACTCCAATCGGTATTTGCCTCGTCCACCCATTTTCCATCGCGCTTTTTAACAATAAGCCCGGTATTGGGTGCGACCACTCCTTCCACGTTGCGCTCGGGGGCAGCCTTTTTTCCCCTGACACGCAGTTCATCCACGGTGGTGGTCTGGTTGCCTGACATAAAGGCAGCGGCATATACCCGGGTACCATTGGCTGAGGCAGCCAGGGAGCGTAGCGAATCGGCAAACAGGTTGATTATGGTGAGCGGGGCACCATTTAAATCACCACGGTCGAGATTGTTTGCGTCATACACCCAGACGTCGGCTCGGCCGAGGCCGGGCGTTGTTAAATCATCCAGCTCAAATGTCGGGTGATTTTGCCCGCGATAGGCGGCTGTAATAAATGCCCTCTCCCTGTCGGCACCGGCAAAAACAATATCCCGCGGCTCGTCTCCCACAAGAAGAGTCTGCACCACCCGTGGGGAGCTGCCTACATCGACAATACTCACGGAATCCGAAAGGTGGTTGACCACCCACACCTGCCCGTTGTTGCCGGTGGCGACGGCCACCGGCTCCAGGCCAACAGTGACGGAAGCATCCAGGCTAAAGCTGTCTTCATTGACGCTGTAGATGTCCAGTGCATTGGCTGGCGTATTGGCGACAAACAGGCGGCTGCCATCGGATGACCAGGCAAGAGGCCTCACCTGGCCACTTTCAAAGGCGACAAAGCCTGTACTGGCAGGGTCGGGGTCGGGGTCTGGACTTGGGTCCGGGTTGGTTGGTGGAGGGACATTGGGGGGTGGGGGGCTAGGGTTGGAGCTGCCGCTACCGCCACCGCAGGCCTGGAGTGTTAATAGCAGCAATATACAAACTTGTGGTAAACGAACCATGGTATGCCCTTATTTGGAGTAGCGGTCTATGCCTGTCCCAACTTGAACCTTATCATCTTAATGCTTTTCGAGAGCCTGCCGAATCACTTTTCTTAAATTGCTCAATAATACTGGAGAAGTCTCTCAGCTCATTCCCTTTGCCAGCGTGCAATGCGTATAGGCTGCGCGCCAGTGACCCCATGGGTACGGAGGATTTACTGCTGGTGGCTGCATTAAGTGCCAGGCCTAAATCTTTCAGCATTAACAGAGTCATGAAGCCTCCCTCGTAGTTGCGCGAGGCGGGTACATTGTCCATCACGCCGGGGTAGGGGTTGTACTTCTCCAGGGACCAGTTAGCGCCGGAGCTGTTCAGCATAATTTCTGATAAAACGGCGGGGTCAAGTCCGTTGTCCACGCCCAACTGAAGAGACTCGGCAGTGCCTACCATGTGCACGGCGAGTAACATGTTGTTACACATCTTGGCGATCTGCCCCGCACCACTGTTTCCCGCCAGGAACAATTTTGATCCCATAGCAGTAAGTATGGGGCGTGCTGCCTGGAATGCCTGCTCGGTACCACCGCACATAAAAGCCAGGGTGCCCGCCTCTGCGGCGGCGACTCCGCCGGATACGGGCGCATCGATACAGCGAATGCCGCGCTTCTCTGCTTCCGCCGCTAGCCTACGTGAGTTTTGTGCTGCTATGGTTGAACAGTCGATCACCAGTGCGCTCTGTGGAATAGCATCCAGCAACTGATCGCCGTCTATGTATATCGCCTCAACAATGGCACCGTTGGGTAGCATGGAAACAACGTAGTCTGCATTTTTTACAGCGGCCACGACACTGGCTGCAGCAGTGCAGCCGGACTCTACTGCCGCCTGTAATGCCGCGGGCGAGAGATCGAAGGCATTGACCTCAAAGCCCGCTTTAACCAGGTTGGCCGCCATGCCGCCGCCCATGTTCCCCAAACCGATAAATGCTACCTGTGTCATGGTGTGTATCCTGTGGTGAATTACTGCGCGGTGATATCCGCCAATGGGTTAACTGGCCAAGGTGGTGTGATCATGCTGGCTATGAGGTGTTTCGGGACATCGCGCACTGAGGCGTACTGCCAGCGTGGGTTCCTGTCTTTGTCGATAAGCAAGGCGCGTACACCCTCAGAAAATTCGGGGTGACGAACAACATTGGTTGCCAGCATCAATTCAAATTGAAACACTTCTGCCAATGACATATGCAGCGTTTTTTGCAGAGCCTGGTAGATGTTGCTGGCGCTTATGGGAGAGCCCTGGGCGAGTCCGCTGCTGGCCCGTTGTAGCCAGGAGTCTTCAGTTTCCAAAGATGTAATGGCGTCAACAACGTCGTAGAAGCTATCCCGGTCTGTCAGGTTTTGGATTATGTCGTAGTGGGCTGCCACGTTCCCCAGCGGTTTCTGCTCTGCGCTGCGTTTCTCAAACGCGCGTAGCAGGTGGGTGATTTGCTGGCTGTGCAAATCACTACTGGCATTCCACTGCAGTTCACCCAGTTCGTCCAGTAGCTCCTGTTGCAGTGCACTTGCTATGAAGCGGTCTGCTATTCCGGTATAGATACAATCCGGCCCATTCATGGCAGCGGCGGTTAATGCCAGGAACAGGCCCACCCGACCGGGCATGCGGTTGAGGAACCAGCTGCCACCCACATCGGGAAAGAGCGCAATGGTAACTTCCGGCATCGCCATGCGGGTTTTTTCAGTGACTATACGGTGGCTACACCCGGCAAGAATTCCCAGACCACCACCCATGACAATACCGTGGCCCCAACAGATTATTGGCTTGGCGTAGGTATGCAGTAGATAGTTCATGCGGTATTCCAGCTCGAAAAAGGCCTCCGCATCTTCACAGGGGCCGCCGGGCTGTTCTATGGCAGACCGGTATAGCTGCTGTACGTCGCCACCGGCACACAGTGCTTTTGGTCCGGCTCCCTGAATAAAAACACAGGCGATAGTGTCATTTGTTTGCCATTGCCGCAGTTTATCCAGCAGCAACTGAACCATGTCGAATGTCAGGGCATTCAGGGTTTTTTCTGAGTTCAGGGTGGCGATGCCAATGCATTTTTTTGCACCGGATGCACGCTCTTCAAACAATACTGCTGCTTCACTCATCGTATGCTTTTTGCCCCGTCTTCCTGCAATAGTCGGCGCGCCGTGATGACGCGCATAATCTCGTTAGTGCCTTCCAGTATCTGGTGTACCCGTGCATCGCGGAAGAAGCGCTCTATGGGGTACTCGCGAATATAGCCATAGCCACCATGCAGTTGCATGGCTTCGTCGCACACCTTGAAGCCCACATCGGTGGCAAAGCGTTTCGCCATGGCGCAATACGTCGTTTTTTCAGGGTCGTTGTTGTCCAGCTTAAACGCGGCGAGCCGCACCATTTGTCGTGCCGCAACCAGTTCGGTCACCATGTCGGCCAGTTTAAACTGCAGTGCTTGAAACGCTGCCAGGGGTTTGCCAAACTGCTGTCTCTCCAGCATATACTGCTGCGCGTGGTCTATGGTTGCCTGGGCTGCACCCAGCGAGCAGGCGGCGATGTTGATACGTCCGCCGTCCAGGCCCTTCATGGCGATTTTGAAGCCTTCACCTTCCTGTCCCAGTAAACAATGGGTGGGAATACGGGTGTCTTCGAAGGTGATGGCTCGGGTGGGCTGGCTGTTCCAACCCATTTTTGTTTCGTTTTTACCGTAGTGAATGCCGGCGGTATCGGCGGCAACAGCAAAGGCAGAAATGCCTTTTGCTCCATCTTTTGCCGTGCCGGTGCGGGCCATGACCACCAGCATGTCTGTGGCCCCCGCTCCGCTGATAAACATCTTTGAGCCGTTCAGGACATAGTCATCGCCATCGCGTTTTGCCGTGGTGCGCAGGCTTCCCGCGTCGGAACCTGCCCCCGCTTCTGTCAGGCAATAGGAACTCAGTTTCTGGCCACTGGTTAAGGCTTCAGCCCATTCATTTTTAATACGCTCCGTACCCCAGCCGCACAGCATCCAGGTGGCCATATTGTGAATGGAAATAAAGGCGGCGGTAGAGGTGCAGCCGCTGGCCAGCTCTTCCAGGATAAGGGCAGAATCTAACCGGGAAAGGCCTAAACCACCATTTTCTTCCGGACTGTACATACCACAGAATCCTAGCTCACCCGCGGCGGACAGGGCTTCCCTGGGAAATATTTTGTTCTCGTCCCACTCCGCAGCGTGAGGTGCTAGCTCCCCCCCAGCGAAGTCCCTGGCAGCTTGCTGAAAGGCCAGCTGTTCTTCGCTGAGTGTGAAGTCCATGCTTACCTCAGCTTTTCTATTACGTCGCCAAACAGGACGTCATCTGTCGGAAGAACCTTGGGTGTGGCCAGCGGCTTGGATATCCAGGTGATATTGACCAGGTGTTTCCAATTGATATTTTCGTTGGTGGAGTTGCCGCCCCAGGTGCCGCAACCGAGGGAAAAAGTTTGGCGCATGCCGTTCCACAGGTTGCCGCTGTTGGAGGCAGCCTGGGGCTGGTTGACCATAACCCGGGATGTTTTTGTACCCATGCCCAGCTTGAGAATGTTTTCATCGCTATAGGAGTAGATACCGCAGGAGTGGCCCATGCCCTGATAGCCTTGAATATCATTAGTCAGCGCAATGGCTTCATCGATATCTTTCACTTTATAGAAAGCCATAATCACCGACATCTTCTCGCCGGAGTAGGGGTGCTCCGGGCCAACACCGGTCTCGGGTATGATGATAAACAGGCGGTCTTCGGGAATTTCTACACCGGCCATATGGCACAATACCTGTGGCTTCTGCACCACGGCCTTGGGGTTCAGGTGGCCGTCTTCCCATAATACGTCGGCAATTTTTTGGTAGTCGCCGGGCTTTATCACGTAGCCGCCCTGGGCGATCAGCTTTTCCAGCAGTTGGTCGTAAATAGCTTCTACTGCGATGACCGAATTATCAGACGAGCAGGAGGCTGCCAGATCCAGTGTCTTGGAGATTCGAATTTTCTCTGCTGCCTCATCCAGGTCTGCGGTTTCATCTACGGTGATCACGGCATTACCCGCACCGACACCCAGCGCCGGTGTGCCACTGGAGTAGGCTGCTTTAACCATGGCGGGGCCGCCGGTGGCAAGGATGAAATCGCACTGCTTCATCAGTTCATTGGTGGATTCCAGTGAGGGAGTGTCGATGCCGATAACCAAATCCTCCGGAGCGCCCATTTTTTTCAGGGCGGCGCGCATACGATCGATAATTTCCTTGTTGGTGACTTTAGCCCGGGGGTGGGGGGCCACAATAATAGCGTTACGCCCTTTCACCGCGTTAATAGCCTTGATAACAGGTGTTGCTTCCGGATTGGTAGAGGGCGACAATGCACCGATAACGCCCACGGGTTTGGCAATCTTGATGATATTGCGCTCGGTATCTTCCTCTATCACACCCACCGACTTGTCGGGAAGAATGTCCATCAGGGCGGCTCGGGTTTTCACAGAAATTTTCAGGAACTTACCGTTGTAGTCTCCCAGCTGGGTCTCATCAACCGTGTGCTGTGCCAGTATTTCGGCCACGCCGGGCTGGGCGCAGGACCACACCATGGCCTTGATCAGCTCGTTCACCTGTTCCTGACTGTAGTCTGCAATTTGCGCTTGGGCGGTACGAGCGCGTGCGACAAGTACTGCTATTACCTGTGCGTCGTCGGTCGTAGCTTCGGTTGCTGCCTGGGCCATGGTGGCGTCTCCTGTTTCAAGGTTTTCTTCTAAATTATTGGGGTGGCACCGCGCAGTATTGGAACCTTAAGCGGGGCTGACGTACATTTAGATGTCCTTGTCGACATCCTCCAGCTTCTTTTTCTGCGCATCCTGTAATACGTTTTCAACATCCTTGGCTTTATCCATGGCGTCGAGGTGCCCCTGGGGGATAACGCCGGTGGGGTCTTCTGCCGGGCCACAGGCGAGAAGAGGGAGGGCGAGTAATGCTATGGCGCTCATTTTGATTGGAGTCATCATGGTCGGTTCCTCTTAGTTGCTAGTTTCCTTTAAAGTGTGGTGGCCGTTTCTCAAAAAAGGCCATGGCCCCCTCCAGTGCATCTTCGGTACCCTGGGTGAGCATAAACTGGTCAATGTCCATAAAGCTGGTGGCATCATTGAGGGCATTGGCACTGACATTAATCGCCTTCTTTGTCATGCGCAAGGGAATGGGAGGTATGTCAGTCAGTTTCTGCGCAAGTTCTTTAGCCTTATTCAGCGCATCGCCGCTGGATGTCAGGTAGTCGACCAGCCCCCACTTTTCAGCGGTGGGAGCATCCAGTGGCTCGGCCAGCAGTAACAGTTGTTTGGTTTTTGCAGGTCCGATCAGATTGACGAAGCGGGGTACACTCTGCCAGCTCATATTCATGCCAAGTTTTAATTCGGGCACGTACAGTGATGCGTCCTGTGCCGCTACCCGCCAGTCACAGGCGCTGATCAGGGCCATGCCGCCGCCAATACACCAGCCCTCTATGGCGACAATTGTCACCGGCTCCAGAGCTTCCCAGGCGGCACACATGTTGGGCCCGACTTGCATGAGCTTACGCTGCTCGGCAAATGTCAGGTTTTTCGCGTTGGCCAACTCGGGGTCTTTCAAGTCCATGCCCCCGGAGAATATGGTTTCCTGCCCGGTCAGGATGATGGCGTTGAGGTCGCTGTCATCCTGTAGCTGGTAGGCCAGCTGGGTGAGTTCACGCATCAGTGCTGTGTTCAGGCTGTTCACCTTGTTCCGGGAAATGAAAGTCACCGTAAGCACCCGGCCCTGATGATTGAGTTTCAGGTATTCCCAGTTAGTTTTAAGCATGGACTTCACCGACAATGGACAGAAATAAATTCTAGCAGCAAAAGTAGCGCAATATGAATTTTATGACTATTCTTTAGCTGTGTATGACGGAACGGAGGTGTTTTTGGCCGCAGGGTTGGGATAACGACGCATTCTATGTCATTGGCTCAGCCGTCGCCCCGCAGTAGATGCGCATTCAGTGTTGCAAAGCGATTGAAATCGTAGTTGCTCAAGGTAAAGAAGAGTGGGTAGTCACTGCAGTGTATATAGTGCCGCTCGCCCAACGTGAACAGCTCGAAGCGGGTATCTCCAGCCAGAGTTTCTACCGCCAGCTCTATCCTAGGTACTGCTATAGACAGGGTGCGTTGCAGGTCCTGTGCGGCCACACCTTCTATTTGTACGCTCGCCAGTGCCAGCAGCAGTGCTTCGAGCTCTCGCGAATCGGGTATCTGGCCGGTGTCGGTGAGCCATTTTCCATCTTGCTTGTGCAGGGTGTAGCCGTCGCTGGTAATGGTCAGCGGTGATGGCGTTTGCAGGATTCGTTTGTCCAGCCAGTCACCCTCTGAGCCCGAGGCGTCAAAAATGTTAAAGGGGATGGTAAAAATAGCATCCTGGGTGCTGTTTCTGGCGTAAACTTTTTTAAACCCTGGGGAGCTTCCCAGGTAAATAGTGCCCAACAACTCGCCATTGCCGATCAGGGTCAGGCGTCGTTGGAAGTTGTAGTCGGTTAACTGGAAGCGTTGCCGTGCGGCCACCGTATTTGCGACGGGCCAGCCGGTTCTGGCGTGAATCACACCCTGCAGGAGTTTTTCGATGAGGCCTGGGTCGATAGCCAGGCCTGTTAGGTCCGATAGAATCCAGTGATTTCCCGCTTTTAGTAAAACGGCCTCGTTTCCCTGTTCATCACCCACGTGAATTTCATCCAGTAAATAGGCATCAAACAGAACAAACTGTTCGTGGTTAAGTGCCTTTATAAGATCGGTGTCAGGCCAGTACAGGCTCGCGACCATGGCACTTTGAATAATGAAAATAAGGATGAGAGCATTGGTTAGCGGTTTCATGCCGATCCTGTCGCCGAGAGGGCTCTGGCATAGTAACGCTTACGCAGTATTTTGCGGACCCGATGAATGGCCGCCAGTATCAGTAAAAAGAGAAAACTTGCGGCGTAGTTCAGGTACTCGATAATTTTCTGGGTGTTGCGATCCATATTGGGAAGTGTACGGTTGAAATTTCCACCAGAGCGTATGGTCAGCAGGGCATCGTCCTGTACCGCCCAGTCCAGAGTATTCATAAATAGCTCTAATGGACCGATGTATTGCGTTCCGGCGGCGGTTACCACGGCCTTCAGTATCTGGTCATCCAAAAAGTCATTGGAGGCATATAGAATAATCCGGGCGGAATTGGGCGAGTGTTCAACGATCGTATTAATACCCGTGTCGCCGGAGCCGTCGATGGCCGAGAGTGGGTAGGGTTTGCCAGCAAACCAGGATTCAAAGCGCCCCTGTACTACCACGGCCACATCAATGGGGTGCTGCGGATCCTGCTTATCGAACTGCAATTCACCTTGTTCATCCCTGCCGGGCATAATTTTTGCACTGCGGGACAGCCATGATTTGGCTGAACTTCGCAGCAGTGTCGTGACCTTCACTGCGCGCGTTTTGTCCACTGTAATAGGGGATGCCCAGGCCATGGTCAGTTGCGGCAGACTGCTGGTGATCGGGTGCCCCTCGGCCAGCCCCCCAGAGCGCATGTCGATGAAATAGGGGTAGTCGATAATCTGCACATCCTGGAACTCATAGTCTCCGGAAGTACGCATCACCGGCGCTGGGAAGGGGGAGTTCTGCTCGTCCATTACCAGAGCCTTGCCAATCGCTATGCCGTGATGGGCAAGCCATTCTCCCAGGCCACTGCTCCACTCCTGCAAGCGAAGTTGGCCACCAGCCAGCTCCATCGTATAGGGGGAGGTCACCAGAACCAGAGTGCCCCCGCGCATAACAAACTGGTCGATGGCAAATAGTTGCTGTTGGGTGAGTTGGTGCGGCGCGACCACGGCGAGAATATCTGCCTCGGGGCTTACCTGTCCACTGGCAAGGTCGTCCATGCGTATGCTGTAGTCTTGGGTGATCAGGCGCTCCAGATTTATAAAAGTAGGGCCTCCCAGGTGATGTGTCGCCATTCTCTCATCTACGTCGGGTACCAGCAGTGACACGGTTTTGGTGAATCCGCTGGCAAAGCGTTTGAGGCCCGCTTCCAGCTGTGCCTGGAACTGATCGGGGTTAAACTGGTCTGTGGGTAACTGCACCACCTGTCGCGTGTCTGCCAGGGTGAGATAAAAGAAAAATTCATGCTCTGAATCCACCGAGGCAATCATGGGTTTAAAGCCCCACTGCTGGTCAATCTGCTGCGCGACGGCGCCAGCTCTCGCCTCGGGCTCTATAAACCGAACGGTAAATTTTCCCTGCGATGTCAGTTCCAGTTCATCAAGTACCCGGCGAATGGCTTTCTTATACTCCACCAGTAATTCCGGCAGTAGCTCATCACGGGAGACGTAGGCAATAAAATCCACCTCATCATTGATACCATCGAACAGTTTGCCGCCAAGCTGATAGTTATACAATACATTCTTAATGGCCCGGGTGATGTCAAATTCGGGATTGCGAAGTAACACTTCAGCCTGTACGTTACTGCCGGTTTTTGCCTCGATCAGGTCGGTAAATCCCAGGGTTTCGAATTCATCACCATAGCGCACCAGAATGTTGAAATAGGAACTCATGAGTGCAGACTGGTAGCGGTCGGCAATCTGGAAGGGGGTGGCCTGTATGCCGTATAAGTCGTTGGCTTCCTTTTCAAGCGCCGGATTGTCCGCCGGATCCAGAAATTCGACGCGAACCTTGCCCTTGCCCGCCACCTCGTACTCGCTAATCAGGTCCCGCAGTTGCGGGATAAGCGGGGATAATAGGGGGTGTGTTTTTGCACTGAAGTAGCCGCGTATCAATAGGGGTTCTTGCAGTTTTTCAAGATATTCATAAGTGGGCTCGGAAATTGAGTAGAGTTGGCCCTCGGTCAGGTCTATGCGCAGGTTGGTGATACGGTTTAGCCAGACATTTGCCAACAGGACATTGGTCACCAGCAGAAAAATGGCAAATCGCCATTGCAGGTGGCGCTTGATGGCAGCGCCCCGTGCCCAGCGTTCTTTTTCCAGGGCAAAAACATTGAGCGTGAGAAATATTGCTATCACACTCAGGTAGTACACCAGGTCCCTGATATCCAGCACGCCGCGGCTAATGCTGTGGAAACGTGACCCGCTGCCAAACAAGCGCAGTAGCTCTGCCGTATCGCTGTCAAAAAAATCTGCAACGGTGGTGCTTCCCAGTAAATAGATTATGCCGCAAAGCAGTACCGTACCAATCAGGCTGACAATCGCGTTATCGGTACGCGCTGAAACATACAGGCCAATACTGATATAGGCACCACCGAGGAGGGTTGTGGCCAGATAGGCTGCAACCACCGGTCCCCAGTCCAGGTTGGCGATCAGGGCAACCGTTATGGGCAGAGGTGCCGTGGACAATAAAGCCAGTAACATCAGGAAAAAACAGGCTCGAAATTTTCCCAGTACAAAATGCCACAGGCCAACCGGCTGGGTGAGCACGTGCTCCAGTGTGCCCGTCCTGCGCTCTTCGCTCCACATGCGCATGGTGAGTGCAGCGCTGAGAAAAATCAGCAGTTTTGGCATCCATTCGAACAGGGGGCGCACATCGGCGACGTTGCGCGCAAAGAAAGACTCCACCCAAAAAAAGACGAAGAGACTGGCACCTACATAGCTGACCAGAAATAACCAGGCCGCGGGTGAGGTAAAAAACAGGCGAATTTCCTTGCTTGCGACGCGACGCGCCATCCCTCTGCTAAGCATTTGTAAGGGCCTCATCGGAGCCCTGGGCGCTGGCCTGTCTGAAGATGTCCTCCAGGTCCCTCTCCAGTGGCTGCAGTGTATACAGGCGTGCGCCAGCTTTCAGCACGCATTTGGCAATGTTGTTGGCGGCGGTGTCCGGATTTGAGTTTTCGTGCAGAATGAGCGTATGAGACATTTGGTTTGGCCCGCTGGGCTCGGAGCTTATCTTTGCCACCTGGGGCAGGCGGCGTAAATACGATGCCAGCGAGGGGTTGCTATTACACACTCTAAGCAACAGGGTGTGGGTACAGCATATGTCCTGCAATGTCTTATCCAATACCAGCTTGCCGTTGCTCAAGATCAGGACCCTGTCACACACGGCCTCCACTTCCTGCATGATATGTGTTGACAGAATGACCGTTGCCCTGCGCGCCAACTGTTTGATCAGGCTGCGCATGTGGTCGGTTTGTTCGGGGTCCAGACCGTTGGTGGGTTCGTCGAGGATGAGCAAGCGCGGCCTCCCGAGCAGAGCCTGGGCAACGCCCAGGCGCTGCCGCATTCCTCTGGAGAGGGTGTCTATGGGATCCAGCACCCGGTGTTCAAGGTTGGTGGCCAGGACAGCATCCCTGACCGCCAGCAGGCGCTCGGTGGGCACAATTCGTTTCAGGGTGGCGGCGTATTCCAGGTAGTCAGCGACCATCATTTCGGGATAGATGGGCAGGTTTTCTGGCAGGTAACCCAATTGCTGCTGTATCGGGTGTGGGTCGGTAGCCAGGTCAATGCCTGCGATGTGAATGCTGCCCGCGGTGGGCTCCAGATAGCCGCTGAGCATTTTCATAATGGTGGTTTTGCCGGCGCCATTGTGCCCCAGCAGGCCGACAATCTCATTGCGACCAATGTGGAAGGAGACGTTGCCCACGGCAGTATTCTTGCCGTAGCGTCGGGTCAGGTGGCGCGCCTCAATCATGGAAAGAACAATAGCTTGATAATGAAAATAATGAGCACGATATTCAGTACTCGGCGAATGAGCTGCTCCCCTTTTTTTATGCTGAAGTGAGCGCCCATATAACCACCGATGGAAGTACCAATGGCGAGGGCTGCACCCGCTGCCCACATAATAGGCACTTGGGATGCAAACACGGCCAGGGCAGCTATGGTGTAGGTCGCAATAATAAAAACCTTATGCATATTGGTGCGCACAAGATCCAGGCCCATTACCCGGTTTAGTACCGGCATGATAATAAAGCCCACGCCGATTTGAATGAAGCCCCCCCAGAAGCCCACGCCCACCATCATAATATGGCCCCGGACCAATTGCTTTCGAGTCGGTTCTCCGTGCTGACTTGTGGTGGAGGTACCTTTGTCGAAGAACATGACCAGCATGACCCCAAGCATAATCAGGGCGAGAATGCGGTTGAACCAGATGCCGTGTAATTGCACGCCCAGCAGTGCACCTATTATCGCTCCGGGTACCGCACAGGCAGCTAGCGACAGGCTCAACTTGAAATCGCTAAACCCTTTTTTGAAAAAGGCGGTTATTGCGCTCAGGTTTTGCGCCAGTATAGCTATGCGGTTGGTGCCGTTGGCCACCGGACCGGGCATGCCCAGAAAGACCATCACTGGCACAGTGAGCAATGACCCGCCCCCGGCGATAACATTGAGAAACCCGGCGATAACACCGACTGCAATCAGCAGGCCTGCTTGCCATAAATCCGGGCTCATGTTCAGTCTTCGGTCCAGGGTTCGCGCATGGTGACGAACTCTTCAGCGGCAGTGGGGTGTATGCCAATGGTACTGTCAAACATGGCCTTGGTCGCGCCGGCTTTCAGTGCAATGGCAATACCCTGGATAATTTCCCCGGCATCGGGGCCCATCATATGTACGCCCACGACCCGGTCAGTGGCCTTGTCTACAATAATCTTCATAAAGGTTTTTTCATCGCGACCGCTGATGGTGTGCTTCATCGGCTTGAAGGTGGATTTGAACAGGCGGATATGACCGAACTTCGCATGAGCCTCGTCCTCGGTAAAACCAACCGTACCGATATTGGGCTGGCAGAATACCGCCGTGGGAATAAAGTCGTATTCAACCTCCGGGTCCATTTTATTAAACTCGCGCCGCGCGAAGGCCATTCCCTCGGCCAGGGCAACCGGGGTTAGCTCCATTCCGCCGATGACATCACCCAGGGCAAAGATACTGGGCTCTGTAGTGCGAAAGTGATCGTCGACAACAATGGTGCCGAATTCGCTGAGTTCAACATCCACATTTTCCAAGCCCAGATCGGCAAGGTGTGGCCTTCGGCCGGTGGCGTATAACACGGTATCGACCGTGATAGAGGTTCCGTCAGAAAGTTTTAACAGCAAGCCATCATCTGATTTACTAATGGAATCAACATCAATTTCAAAACGCAGGTCAACGCCACTCTTTGATATCTCACTGGCTGCGTGGGCGCGAATGTCGGGGTCGAACCCGCGTAGGAACAAAGGGCCGCGATAGAGCTGTGTTACCTGTGCCCCCAGGCCGTTGAATATCCCGGCAAATTCTACCGCAATATAGCCACCGCCCACGATAGCCAGACGTTTCGGAAAAGACTCCAGGTCGAATATCTGGTTGGAGTTCAGTGCCAGTTCACTGCCCGGAAGGTCCGGTATATAGGGCCAGCCCCCGGTGGCAATGAGGATCTTTTCGGCGCTGTAAGTCTGGCCGTTTACTTCTACCGTGTGGGTATCGACAATGCGGGCGCGCCCGTTTATGGTTTCCACATCCACGCCGTCCAGCAGGTTTTTGTAAATGCCGTTCAGGCGGGAGATCTCCGCTTTTTTGTTATCCCGCAACGTGGCCCAATCAAACGCGGGAACCTCGCTGTCCCAGCCAAACCCACGGGCGTCTTCAAAGGCGTGGCTGAACTGTGAGGCATAGACATAAAGTTTTTTCGGCACGCAACCCACATTGACGCAGGTGCCCCCCATATAGCGGTCTTCCGCCACCGCTACCTTTGCTCCAAATCCGGCGGCGATGCGAGCTGCCCTTACGCCGCCGGAACCGGCGCCAATTACAAACAGGTCGTAATCCATGTTGTGGCTCATGTTTTTTGACTCCTTGAATCTAATGATGGTAATTTTAACTCAAAATGCGGGGTGTTTGACGCGCCAGAGGCCTTATAGTTCTTAATTTGTCCCGCGATGAGGCAATATAGACAAGTTTCATCATGGTCTGCAGGGAAGATAATAAATGAAAAAGCTTTTGACAGGGATACTGCTCGCAATACTGGTAGTAGTGGGTTGGCGATATCTACCTATGGGTGCCCATATCGCCACGGGTTATTCTGCCAAACAGTTGTGTTCCGGTATATTTGTTGCAGGCCTGCCTGAAAAATTTATTCTCGAGCGCGATATAGAGCCACGCATGGCAATTTTAGGCCCGGCCCTGGGGCTCCTGCATATGGTCAGCGATAAGAGTGGGAAGTCAGTTAAGTCTACATTTCTTGGCTTTTCCAGCACTGCGCAGTACCGGCCCGCGACAGGCTGTATTTTAAATCCAGGCCAGGGCGAGAAATTTGTGGGCACACCCACCGACGCATCGAAGGCTGCAGATGGCGGTGAGATTTCAGTAGTAGCGCCACCTGCGGAATTGGTTACCCCCTACAGGCAGGCTTTTGCAGAGCCTGCAGGTGGCGGTCGCAACACCCTCGCATTATTGGTCATGCATCGAGGGGAGCTTATTGCGGAGCAATACCTGGCTCCTGTTACTGCCACTACGCCCCTGCAGGGTTGGTCTATGAACAAAAGCCTGATTGCTACCTGGGCTGGTATACAGGTAAAAAAAGGGCAGCTCTCTCTTGACCAGAGTGTGTTACAGGCTTTGCGGTCCAGCGGTGAACCTCTCTTGGGAATAGAGCAGAATGTAGATCCGGATCTCAATCTGTTTAACCTGCTGCATATGGAAAGCGGCTTTGAGTTTGTGGAGACCTACGATCCCGGCGATGATGCTACGCAGATGCTCTACAACAGTTCAGCTATGTGGCGAGCTGCACCTGGGCATGGCCATGTGTATCCCCCTGGGGAGCATTTCAGTTATTCCAGTGGCGATGCCAACCTGGCCGCCTTTTTATGGCAGAACTCGCTGGCAGGTGAACCTTATTATCGCTGGCTGGAAGCCAATTTCAGTGATCCCCTGGGGCTCACCAGCCTGACTGCCGAGGCTGATGCCAGCGGTGTGCAGGTGGGCTCTTCCTATGCCTACATGGCCGCCAGGGACTGGCTGCGCGTGGGCCAGCTCTGGTTGGATGCCTGGCACGATCGGGCAGACATCCTCCCTGCGGGGTGGCAGCGTGAAGCTACGCAGTCCAGTCCTGCCAACTGGCAGGGTAACTACGGCTTGTCATTCTGGCTTAACACCGAGGGCAGCCAGTTTCCCTCGCTGCCAAAAAGTATGTTCAATGCCGGAGGCAATGCTGGCCAGCGAGTCATGGTGTTCCCCGATCAGGAACTGGTGATTGTGCGCCTGGGCTTGACTCAAAGCGGTGTTGACCAGGGGGTAGAGCTTTTTTCCCGGCAGGTTCTGGATATTTTATGAACACGAAGAACTAAACTAATTGTTGCCAGGTCTACTGCCTTCTTGCTTTTCGTATAATGCCGTTTGACACCCACCGGCCAATGTTTGGAAAATGCTGAAGGCTAAAGCCAACAAGCCTGGCTTTAAAGCCCGTGATGGTGTGGTAACGTCCGGAACGAATGGCCTTCAGCGTATCCCGAACGATTATCTCTATCGACTCCTTGGGTATTTGCAGGGTTTGCGCCACATTCTCCGGACTTCTGTTTTCATCAATCGCATCTACCATCGGTGAGTCAAACTCTGGTGGACATATGAGTTGCACTCGTACGCCCTGGGGTTTGAGTTCGTAGTAAAGTGACTCGGTAAACCCCTGCACCGCGTGCTTGGATGCACAATAGGCAGTGTAACCAAATACGCCGGTTAGAGAGGCCATGGAGGCAATATTTACGATGGTACCGCAGTTTTCCCGCAGCGAGGGCAGGGCTGCGCGACAGCAGTTGATAAGGCCGAACAGGTTGATATCAAAGGTTTCCCGGAAAACAGCTTCTGTTGTTTCTTCAAAGCGCGCCTCACGCAGAATACCTGCCGAATTTATCAGCAAGTCAATGCCCCCGGTTCGGGCAACAATTTCGTCAATGCTCTGCTGCACGGCCTGAGCGTCGCTAACATCCACCGGGTAGCAACTGACTTTGGCGCCGGGTGTCGCTGTACAAATTGCTGCTGCCGCCGCCTCCAGTTTTGTTGGGTTGCGGGCGATGAGTATCAATTCATTGCCCTCTTTTACGAGTTCGTGAGCCAGGGCCAGACCCAGGCCAGAGGAGCCACCGGTAATTACGGTTCTGCGAGATGTCATCTTCAAATAGCCTCTTTTGATGTTCTGTTGGTGGGGGTGCTATTGTGGTAGGCCCAACTTAATTCAGATACTCGACCTTGTCTATGATGACTCTCAGTGAAATTAATATCTATCCCGTGAAGTCCTGCGCCGGGATAAGCCTCAACACAGTGCAACTGGACTGCTTTGGCCCTGCCGGAGATCGCCGCTGGATGCTGGTAGATGAAACCGGTATGGCCATTACCCAGCGGGGTCAGTCGCGCCTGGCTCTTATCCAGACAAAGCTGTCCCCAGGGGGGTTGAGCCTGAGTCTGGGGGAGCACACTCTTGATGTTGCAACACCCGATACTGCAGCAGACAAAGTCACGGTGCAGGTCTGGGCCGACAAGGTTCAAGCCGTTGACGCCGGGGCTGAGGTCGCCGCCTGGTTATCTGCACGACTGGATATGGATTGCCGACTGGCTTATATGCATGAGGGCAGCGCCCGGGCGGTAGACAGCAACTACGCTAATGCGGGGGAGACGGTAGGCTTTGCCGATGCTTTTCCCCTGTTGTTGATTTCCCAGGCCTCACTGGATGATCTGAATAAGCGCTTGGAAGCCCCGGTACCTATGAATCGCTTCCGCCCCAATCTTGTGGTGACAGGTTGTGAACCCTTCGCAGAGGATAGCTGGAAGCGAATCAGGATAGGGGAGGTGGAGTTTGAGGTGGCCAAGCCCTGTGGCCGCTGTGTAATGCCCTCTATCGATCAGGTGACAGGAGAGAAAGACAAGAACATAAATCGGGTGCTGGCCAGTTTTCGGCGCAGGGATGGAATGATCTATTTTGGCCAGAATTTACTGTATCGGGGGGCGGGAATATTACACTTATCACAAGCTGTTGAAGTGTTAGAATAGCCGCCCTTTCAGTCCGAGGGCCGGTAGTTCCTGGGCAGAAACGAAGCTTTGGTTACGAATTAGAAAAGGTAAAAACAATGGTAGGAAAACAAATTGCATTGATAACCGCTCTGGTTTTCGGTCTGGTTATATCTGCAATAGCCGAAGAGGCCACAACCCCCCAGGATGAAGTTCTCCTGAAAAATGGCTCCCGGGTTATCGGCACTGTGACCGCCTATCGCGATGGTGTGGTAACTATAGAAACTGGTTTTGCCGGTACATTGAGTATCAAGAGCGAAGAAATCCGGTCCATACACACAGAGGGGGGGCTGGTCGTGCAGATGGCCGATGGCCATATTTTCAAGGAAAGGCCCATCACTATTGAGGACGAGATGTTTGTCGTCATAGAGGGCAACGGTGATCAGGTTACTTACCCTATGGGGAGTGTGTTATTGGTCAACCCCGAGCCCTGGGAGCTGGGTGATGGCTATAAGGCCACAGGCAATGTCAGCTTTGCCTGGATTCTTGAGCGTGGAAACTCTGATACTGACGAACTGGACCACAGGCTTGAGTCCATCTGGCGCAGTCTGGAAGATCGTTACACTTTCCGTATGAACGGTGAGATCGACGAAGCCAATGACGTGGAGATCGCGGATAACTGGAAAGTTACAGGCAAATACGACTATTTTCTCGAGGACAGGTGGTATACCGGTGTCAATGTTTCAGCCGAGCAGGATCAGTTCGCTGACTTGGATCTGCGGTATTACGTTGGTGCCTACCTTGGTCGCCACTTCTATACTGAGTCGGTCTTTATGCTGGAAGCGGAGCTGGGCCTTGCCTATGTAAACGAAGACTTCTCCACCGCTCCGGACCAGGATTACCCCGGTGCCAATTGGAGTGTACGGATATCCAGTGACTATCTGGGTGGTGGTACCAATCTGTACATAAACCACGATGCTATCTGGAACCTGGATACTACCGAGGACATTATCCTCAATGCCGCACTTGGTCTTTCATTTCCCCTGTTGGGCAGCCTGGAAGCAGCAGCTGAAGTGTTGTATGAGTATGACTCGGGTGCGGTAGCGGGTATTAAAAATCTGGACGAGACCTACAACTTTCGTATTGGCTATAAATGGTAATCAACAATATTCCCCCGGGTGCAACCGCCCCTAGTACAACTGTGGATGCAGGTGGTCCAGCATCAATATACCTGCGTCCATTACTCGATTGGAATTTAGGGTACCAGATATGGTTATAATGAGGCTGGGAGGAGGCATAGTTACATCCCGGCTCTCCGTAGTAAAATGTCTTCTATTGCGAACATTTAAGCATAAAACCGCCTAAAAACGTAATATATAGAGTATTTGTTCGACAAAGCAAACATATTGATTGACTGTTGCAAAAGATCAGCTACTATAAGTGCAAATGTCTGATGTAACAAACATTTCTCAAAAAACCGGTGCGGCAATTCGTGTCCGCCGAAAACAACTCGGCATGACTCAGCAGGATGTCGCCGAGATCGCAGGTCTGCAGCGACAGACAATAAGCCGTGTGGAGGCAGGCAACGAGGCTGCTACCTTCTCCTCAGTGGCGCACATAGCCGCTGTGGTTGGTCTCGACCTTGGCGTCACCCCCCGTTATGACGACGGCCGCACATGAAACCATCAGATGCCAAAGCTGTCGAGATTGCAGATGTCTACAAAGGTGATCAGTTGGCAGGCTACCTCACCAGATCCAGCGGTGGCGTGTCATTCAGTTATGCTCAGGAATATATTGCTGGTAGCAACGATGCGGTGGCTTCTACTCTGCCTGTGCGTGAAGCTCCGTACATAACCGCTGCAGGCGCAGTGCCGGCTTTCTTTGCAGGCCTGCTTCCGGAAGGGGCACGCCTGCTGGCAGTCGTCGCGGCGGTCAAAACTTCACCTGATGATGAACTCTCCCTGTTGCTGGCCGTGGGTGAAGATGCAGTTGGTGATGTCCGTGTGGTCGAGCACGATCTGAAACCCAAAAGTAATCGCCGAGACTTGCCGAATGCGCCGCAAGAGATCTCTTTTGAAGATTTGTTTGCACGTTCAATCGACCCTTCAACGATGGAGCTGGACCATGCCCTGCCAGGTGTACAGAACAAGCTGTCTGATGCGATGGTGTCCTTCCCTGTCACCGGCACAGATGGTCCTGCAATTCTGAAGCTCAACCCACCTGAATATCCACTTATCGTTCAGAATGAAGCTTTTTGCCTGGGTCTCGCCAGGCGCGCCGGCCTCTCTGTCCCGAGCTTTGAGGTGATCAAAGACCGTGACGGAGCGAGTGGCTTACTGGTGGAACGCTTCGATCGCAGAATTGTGGGGGGATCTGTACAACGAGTGGCGCAGGAGGATGCCTGTCAACTGTTGAACAAGTGGCCCGCCGATAAGTACCGGGTCAGCTTTAACGATATTGCAAAGCGCCTGGTAAGGGTGGTGTCATCTCCAGAGGCTTCAATTATGAACCTCATTGAGCAGATCGCTTTTAGCTGGATCATTGGCAATGGGGATATGCACGCAAAGAATTATTCGGTGCAGTGGCTGCAGGCTGAGCGATTGGTCGTCCCCACGCCGGTCTATGATCTTGTATCCACAATTCCCTATCCACTGGATCAGCACATGGCGTTGAAACTGGATGGAAGAAATGCCAATCTGCGAGGAAGGTTTCTGGTCGAGTTCGCATTGCGATTCGGTGTACCTGAGAAAATGTCGATTCGCCGCCTGGGCGAGCTCTCTGATCGTGTAGCGAACCATCTTGACGATGTATCCCTTATCGGTTTCGATGATCGCACAAACGGGCGGCTCGCCACGGAGATGAGCCGAAGGTTAGAGACTATTCGTCAGTTTCATTGATTCATCTGAGTGATGCCGATGCCGCCTCTGAAGTGATCGCTGCTAGGCTTTACCCGAAGCGACTGATGACATAATGCACACACTGCGCTATTCATTCGCGAATGAAGGTATATTTCTGGGGCTCGGGAAAAAACGAATTACTTCAAAAGGAGAGAGGGGTCTCATTTGAAGAAATAGTCCTTAACATTCAATTAGGGAATGGACTGGTGGTTTACGGTCATTCAAATACAAAAAAATACCCTAATCAAAAACAGAAAAACAACAAATAGAACGTTATGTATCTGTTGCTGAGGCAACTTCAAAGCGCTTGCCTGGGTGGCAGAGCGACGCACTATCGGCAGAGGGTAGATCGATATGATGTAGCATGCATGCCTATCAATTTCGTAACCGTGTGGCCGGATGTCAGGCGCTGGGCAAACAGTTCGGCCAGGCGTTTACGTACTGAACTCGATTATGCGATGGAGGGTTGATTCCCCCTCGAATGGTGTTTTGCCCCTGCTTAATTTGCTCGCACAAAGAGGACATCACAAGGGCTTGTTTGGATGGGTCTTTCCAGCCGACCACTGTACGGGGTTTTTCAAAGTAAACCCGCAACACGGGAAAAATGGCATCGCTCAAAGGCTCACACACTGCCTATTTTTCTATGGTTTCTATATTTTCTGGTATCCAGGTACCGTTTGTTATTTCCTGCCTGGGTCGATACGTTCGAAGCGAGACATAGAAGTTACCATCTGGTGCAGGCAGCCAGTTACTTTCCAGGTCTTTGCCCGGTGATTCGTGCTGCATGTACAGTGTCAGGCTGCCATCAGCACTATATTTCAAACCCGGGCTGCGGTCGCCAATTGAGTATCGATCAATGGGATTGTCCACCAGGTTTGCATCCAGTCCATACATGGTGATGGACCAGAAGGCATCTACAGGCGGCAGTTTTCCGGCTGGGAACGTTAGTCGATAATTTGCCTGGCTGGCATCCATCAAGCCTCCCTCGGCACTTTTTGAACGATTGAAGTAGCGTCCCTCCGTTGGAAAATTCGGCGATATTCCCTTGAAACTCTGCATGATGCCACGCTCGAAATATAAACCGGCCGCTCCCATGCTACCGGTTGCATCCGGGCTTCGTCTCCAGCCATTGACCGTGGTTCCTCCGGGGAGGTCAGACCGCGCTCGAATGGCCATTTTATGGGCGTCACGTGCGGCCCTGGCCAGGCCGCGTTTGCTGTCCTCATCCAGTGTGTCCAGATTCTGCTCCGGGCCGATATGCACTTGTGCCAGGAAATTGAGTAAAGCGGCTTCTGTGGCGGGTGGCGGGTTTTCGGTCATGGCGCGATTAATAGTTCGCCAGGATGCCAGCGGGTCTTTCTTCGCCTTATAAGGTGCCCAGATATCACGTGAAACGGGTAGCGCCTCAACGGGCTCTCCCCAATAACTCAGCGGAGTTAGCAAAAATTGTTTTTGCAGGGCCGCGACATTGGACATATCCTGCGTACTATTCACCATGGTTCGACCCAGCACCAGAATCCAGGGTGTCGCCGCCACCTTGAGTGTTCTTACGCCGGCAGGTAGCTCACCCTGGAAACCGGGAGGGACCATCGCGAAACTACCCGCACCGGCTCCCGTGGCTTTCTGGCTGACAACGTCGATCAGGTCGGAAGAGTATCCGGTAAAGTGAAAGCTGAAATTGCGATCGCCCATATCGGGGTGACTTAAAATGATCGGTTCATCCTCAACATGTATCCACGTCACGGAATAAACGGTGTCATTATTGGGGCCTCCCCCGTCTCTGTAGCTGGCATCGGTCAGTTTTGGGGCGTGATAGAAATGATTGATTGCTGCGTAGGGAGACCTGTTCGGATCGCGCGCCAGGTTTGTCCACATATAGCGCAACTGTGACATATACAGATAGGGCAGGGTGTACGGGTATGCCGCCATGCCCATAGAATAGGCGTACTGCTCACGCCAGGAAACCTGCTCCTCAGGCTCTGCCAGTGCATTATTTGAAAGTGCTGTTACGATGACAAGGGCTATCAATAGCGCTGAAAAGTGTTTCACAGTACTTCTCCTGCAGGGGGCTTATTAAAATCAATAAAAATAGGTGAGGACCAGGCGCGGTGCTCCGATGGCGCGAGGCAGTCGTCGGAATAGTCGGTTCGCTCGTCAATATGACAGGGGTTTACCTTGATGCACTGGCCATTTTCGTCGTACTCACAGCGCAGATTCCCCCCGTTGATGGTAGGTGTAGGCTCCTGGATAGCCCGTACGTAATATAGGCTGTCGCGTGCACTTTTCGAAAAATCAGGGTCGCCAAATTCAACGACACAGCCTTCGTCTGTATTGTCACAGTCAATACTTTTCCATACATCCGCAATTAAATTCTCCAGTTTTTCATCTGGCGTATTCTGGGGAGTGATCTTCACTACCTCTATGCGGGTGATAGCGTGACGTTCATCTCCTGGGTTGTAGCATTCGCCATAACAAAGGTGAGATAAGCGTTCCGGGCTCAGGGCGTCTGTGGTGTAATCGGGGCAGCCGGGTTGTTGTTTGAAAGACCCAACCGCGCGTACGCGGAATCTTGGAGTCTCGGACATCTCTAGTTCTGACCCCATTGGTATGACATGGTCACCGCCGTTTAACAGGTCGAACCACAACATGATACGCGGCCCGCTGGTGCCGTATATTTCTTTGCGTTGCAGGGCGTCCCATATGGATTGACGATCTCTTGCGACGGCGTGAGTGGCAATTAATCCACCGGTGTATACGAAGGATTTTGAACGTTCGGTGAATTTTGCGGCAACCCCCACTGCGTGGGCGTCGACAGTCCTGGGGCTTGTGAGCGGCTCGCCCCCGCCACTCATGATGCGTGCCAACCATTCGGATTTAGGCCCGTGTATATCTGCACCTTTGTGGCGCCCGATCTCCTTAAAGCCGCTCCCCGCCCTGGCGCTGTGATTATCACTGGACGCCATGATGGCAAATTTGAATCGATCGCTCTCGCCGGGGCCCGCATTAAAATTCCTGACAGCCAGGGCGGCTTGTGCCGTGTTGTTGGGCTTGAGGCCGCTGACTGGTTGAAAGCAATCTGTGCATTCCCCCGCGTCCAGCCAGTCCGTAACTTTGGAGCCTCCAACAACCGCATGGCTGGAGTGTCCAGCTTCGGCTGAATACTGCCGGGTGGTCACTTCCCTTGCGCTACATTCAGTCTCTGATTCGCCAGCCCTTAAACAGCGTTCCTTGATAATTTCACCGGCTCGCCAACACATCGCTTTATAGTTGTCGTTGGGCTCGGGGCAATAGGGCGTACCATTATCATCCTCTGCATAGTCCTGCCAGGCACGGTATTGTTCTGAATTTCCATGCCCCGAATAAACCTCGATCATGCGTTGTAACTCTGGATCGTGGTTTCCCGAGGTAAGTTGATTTATCCAGGTGGAACCGACTGCAGCTGCATGCCCTACGGCGTTGCCATGGGGGATTACAAGAGTGGGGAAGTCCCACTGTCTCAGTTTGGTAAAGAGTTCTGCGGACGTTGTAGCGTACTCCATGCAATGTGTTGGCAGGTCTCTTACATCAACTCCTTCTGGGCAGAGCTCAGTTTTAGTTTCGCGAATAAAGCGCTCAAAATCGTAGTAGCTCTGGCGGTTTTTGAAATCGAGGGCGGGAAGAATAAATTTCTTTGCACCACTTTTTGCCTGTTGCATCGCCTTAAGCGCAGGCCCCATGGCTGCAATAGGACGCAAGGGTACTTCATCTTCTGCAGTGTTGAGAAACACCATATTTTTGTGCCCAAAGTTTGTCTCCGGGCTCTGGCCCAGCTGGGTCCATTCCCATCCGAGAAAGGCCACTGTATCGGGGTTGTCTGAATCGCCGGCCCCGGCATTGCAATCGCGAATAGTTTCCTTGGTTTCCATCCAGCGCTGCGGGTTGATACTCTCAGCGTGATCATTGATAGACCAAAAATCCAGGGCAGAACAATAGCGTGCAAAATCACAGGCATCTGCCGGGGGGTGGACACCCTCGCCCTGCATAATAGGCAGGGTGCCCAAATAGGCATCCAGAGAATAAGAAGTATGAACGTGAAGGTCGCCGAAAAGAATTTGCTTGTCGGAACTGGCTCCAATCACCTTGCTTGCAGTACTTTGCCTTGATTGGCGTTGTGCAACAGCGCGGTGTTTTGCAGCAGTGGCTGTAATAGCCTTGCCAGGATCCATATGCCGCCCATACCAGTCCTGCTGTATGCCCAGGATGTAGATCCCCGTGATAGTCAGTAGAGCAATAAGTCCAAGGGCTACTTTGCGCAAAATACCCATGTTCAGTCCTCTTGTTCCTTGCAGTGTTTGTTAGTAAATCAGTGCAAACTTTTAGTCAGCTGCGTGACTGGCTTGTTCCAGCAATTTACTCGCATTCGAAAGAGCCCCTGCATCTACCGTGAGATTTTCTTCGGCCTGTGCGATTGTATTCACAATAAGCCCC
>JAUVBI010000240.1 GCA_030591305.1 Pseudomonadota bacterium | reverse complement strand
CTGCGGCCAGTGAGGTATGCGCATCCGTACTGCCGATCATACCGAATTTGAAAGGATTGGTTCCCAGCTTTTTCTGCAGTTGCATGCCTTTGCGCAGAGCGGATCTGGCGTATTCGTACTGCAGCATATCCTTGCTCTTTATTTCGGTGCCATCAAGGTTGGCAGCATCCCAGGTTTCATAGTTGGCAAATTCATCGTTGGGCGACAGGAATGGGTGAGCTTCTCCATCTCCCTTGATCTGGGTCACTTCCGCGACGGGCTCCATACGCGCTCGCAGTTCGGCAATCTCACGGGTTAGGGGCTTGCCGGCATTGGTCTTGTCAGAAAACATCAGCCCGTTAGACAGATTGCCGTTATGCGGTATTGCCAGCACATCACCACCGGATTTCTTTTCAAAGGCCTCCAATACGCGCCATAAGTCTTCCGGATTCTGGCTATCAAACTGGGAGAAAGGCACGGTTTGATTGGCTATTGCAGCGTCACCGCGAAACAGGACATTGCGGTGCAGGTTGAAGCCGCCGCGGGTGGTGTATTCGTAACCGATGATAGCGGAGAAATGACCTGGCTCGTTGTAACGATCCGCTAGTGCGGTGTATTCGCGCCAGGCATCGCGTACCAGGTGGTCACTTTTAAATGGTGGATCGGGCTGCTGCAGCGCGGCGACGATTTCCATCGCCGTGTTAAAGATGCGATCCCTGTCGCCAGTTTTTAGTTCCTTGTACCATCTTTTGCCTTGCTCCGTACCCAGAATCTCCGGGTCACCCGCAAGCAGCTTTGGCATTAACCCGTACATCTCGGCGTGATCGCTAATCACCAGCCAGTCCAGTGGGCGTGACAGTTTCGCGCGCAGACCCCCGGTTGAGGTCACCTCTTCACCTCGGGCGAAGCGGTAGGCATCCTCCTGGCCCAACCGGTTCATAGTACCCGCATCGACGGAGACAGCGGTGTGCAAATGAGAATCACCGAACAATACTTTCGTCGGGAAGGAGCGCCCGGCATAGGGTGAGAATTCGGGTGCGGCGAGAACGCTGGACACCTGCTCCTTGGTCGGCATAGCGACCTGTGCCCAGGCCGGAGAAATGGATAATATGACCATGAGCACCATAGGTACAACGGCAAAGGTCTTAAGTTTCATTTCCACCTCTCTTTGCTTGTGTCTGTGAGTTATTGATAGGCTACATCAAACCCTATGGATTGTCAGTAGAATCGATTCACAGCGAAATAGATCAACACTCCATAAGCTATCCTTGGCATGATCGAAGCAGCTTCGCCAGTAAAGTGAGCAGGTGGAAAAGGTTTTCTTAA
The DNA here is from genome assembly GCA_030591305.1 of Pseudomonadota bacterium. Next base: position 3,192 of record JAUVBI010000240.1, on the reverse strand, counting down.
AAAAATTATTTTCTATTACCCCATTTATTTACCTAAATTTGACCTACGTAAGCATTTATGTACACTTGGGGAAAAGGGGCGTGGTATCGAGGCGTCCAGGGTGGTGGTTTAACCACAAGTGCTAGAGGAATAATCATGAAAAGTGTTAATAGCATGCTGTCGGCGGGTAAACTGAGGATTTCCATGACGTTGGGTGTAGCGATGGCGGCCACTGTGTTGTTCTTCGGAACCTCTGCCATGGCGGACGAAGGGGTCGAGGCTGCAGGCAAGAATCGCTACATGGACTATTGTGCGTCGTGTCACGGAGTCGACGCGAAAGGGGCCGGGCCTTTTGCGGTGATGCTGACGAAGAAGCCCTCCGATTTGACCCTGCTGAGCAAGAATAACGGCGGCACATTTCCTTATGATCATGTTTTCGAGGCTATCGATGGCCGTGATATGATCGGTGGCGCGCACGGCAGCAGGGACATGCCAATCTGGGGCGGTGAATGGAAGGACTCCGGTCTCGCTTCGGAAACCGCTCTGCGTGGGCGCATCCTGGAGATGCTTATCTATCTGAAATCGATACAGCAGTAATTGAGGGTCGTGCTCCGGATGATAGAAAAGGTTGCACGATGCCGTGGAACAAGTGACTGAGAAGTAACTGAGGATGTCTTTTATGAAACTTGCACTTTACCTAGAGCCTGCTCAATAAGTCAGCACCCCATCGTTTGATGCAAAGCTCAGTCTACCGGCCGGGTTTACCTCCGGAAGCCGCAGGGGGTTCGTCATCATCTTTCGGTGGGTACTTTTTCACCTCTGAAGTGGATTGAGACTGTGTCGTTTTCCTGGCTTTCGCTTTGTCCAGGGCATCAATGACTGTGCTCTCAAAAACATCAAAGACTGTTTGGCCCATGCGCTTGCGAATTTTGATAAACAAGGAAGGCACAAACGGCCAGTGGTCCTGCAGTCGGAGATTTTGCTTCATCTCTGGACGTGTGTTTTACTCACTTGCCTCGCGCTGCAGTCGTGGCCGGGGTAGCGTCGGCTCAATACCCTCGCTTATAGGCACCCTTTTTTCGGGACTACAAAGGAGTACAACAATGATATTGAGACCACTGATGACCTGCCTGTCGATTCTGCTCCTGATGGGTACCGCACATGCCGCCGGACCGCAAACGGGCCCGGTAATCAAGGATTTCGGGCCGGTGTTTGCCGCGCCTGATGGATCCTATAATCTCGAGAAGAACACCCGCTACAAGGTGGCCATGGATGTCGCTACTACTGGCGATTTTCCTGAGGACCTGAATCGTCATTTTGAATCCGCTGCCCGTTTCCTGAATATGAGCGCTCGAAACGGCATAGACCTTAAAAATATCGACTTCGCCATAATAGTCCACGGCCCCGCCACCAAGGATTTGCTGGCGAACCAGGGCTACCAGAAGCGCCATGCGGAACCAAACCCGAATACGGAACTGTTAAAGGCGCTGGGAGAAGCTGGAGTGGAGATCTATCTCTGTGCACAGTCGGCGGCATTTATGAAAATGTCTCCCGGGGAATTTAACCCGGCTGTAACCATAGCGCTTTCCGCCATGTCAGCACATGTTCGCCTGCAGTCTGAAGGGTATACCCTAATCCCGTTCTAGTATGCCTTATCGCGGTAAAGAGAACCCCATGACACTCGTTCTAGTCGCTGTAATTATTATCGTTGTCCTATTTCTGCTACTCGCCCTGGCATTGTCGCTGGGGCCTGCCAGACTTGATGGGAGCATGAACACCGTAATTCCCCACGCCGACTACGAGGTCTCCGCCGAGGCCAGGGCGCTGCACAAAAGCCTGGTGATTGGCGACCTGCATGCCGACAGTACCCTGTGGCAACGCGACTTGCTGGAGAGCGGCGACCGCGGCCATGTGGATATACCGCGCATGCGCGAGGGCAATGTGGCTGTGCAGATGTTTACCTCTGTCACCAAATCTCCCAGCGGCCTTAAGTACAAAAACACTGTCAGCGACGCACGTGACAACATAACTTCGCTGGCAGTGTTCCAGGCATGGCCTCTGGCCACCTGGAACAGCTTGACTGAGCGGGCGCTTTATCAGGCCGGGCGCCTGCATGCCATGGTTGAGCAAGCTCCGAAGCAGTTTCAGTTAATTCTCAGTGCTAAAGACCTGAAAACACTGCTATCCCGGCGGGCAAACGGAGAGACTGTGGTAGGCGGTGTTCTTGGCATCGAGGGCTCCCATGCCCTGGACGGGGAACTCGACAACATCGATAAGCTTTATGAGGCCGGCTTTCGCATGATGAGCCTGCAGCACTTTTTCGACAACAAACTGGGCGGCTCCCTGCATGGCGAGAGTGGCGCCGGCTTGACTGAATTCGGTCGCCGGGCGGTGGATAAAATGCTGGCCAGGGGTATTATGATCGATGTCTCACACTCCTCCCCCAGGGTGGTTGAAGATGTATTGGCCCGCAGTAGTGCGCCCCTGATTGTCAGCCACACAGGGTTCTATGGCCATTGCCCAAGCCCTCGAAATATCAGCGATCAACTAATGCAAAAAATTGCAAAAAACGGTGGGATCATAGGTGTTGGCTACTGGGGTGGCGCCGTATGCGAAGCAACGCCCCGGAGCATTGTCGGGGCCATACGTTACGGTATCGATCTGGTAGGTGAGAACCACGTGGCCCTGGGCTCTGATTTTGATGGTTCAATATCAGCGCCCTTTGACATCTCTGAGCTCATTGTCTTGACGGACGAGATGCTTAAAGCCAACTTCACCGAAACGGAGATCCGTAAGGTGATGGGTGAAAATATGATGCGCTTTTTGCGTGATAATCTACCCGTTGACTAAGGTACCCTGGAATTGCTTTCAGGCGGCGCGGGTGAGCCAGGGTCCGATCTATCATCTTGTTTCAACTCAAGTGCCCCCGGGCATAGCTGGGCATGTCATTCATAATAGGCAGGGCACACAGCCATTGCCCCAGCACATCATTGAGTTTTGCGGTTTTAAACAGGGAGCGATGGCCACACTCGTGCATCAGTACAGCCAGGCCCAGTTGCCGTCCACCCAACATCATCAGCTACGCTGTCTGGCTGTACTACAGAGTCAATCAATGAGGCGACCAGGGTCAGGGAGTGAGGTGGTAGCTTGAACTGGGGTGTCCCAATTCTCGGGATCGGAGACTTTAACTTGTACTCATAGAGGGGATCCGCG
>JAUVBI010000193.1 GCA_030591305.1 Pseudomonadota bacterium | reverse complement strand
GTCGTGGCGGCTGCGTAACAGGGTCTTGCGTGTATTGCGTAACTGGGGATTACAGCTGATCATCTCCCCCACTGCCAGTCCCGCACCAAACGCTATGCAAAGGCGGCGAAACGGCAAATCACTGACGCCAGCCATGGGGGCCAATATCACAGGGTTTTCCAGTTTGTAGGTGCCGATTGTTAGCATGGAAAGCAGCTTGCAACATTGCTCGAAAAAAGAGGCGCCATGATACGCGACAGCCCATTTGGGGGAAAGCAAAACTGTGCAAAAAAGCATCAATGTTTGCGCTAAGTCAACGCTAACTGATGTAGAAATTCCTTTGTAGGGCACCACACCTGAAATGCTCTCTTGCCTTGTCAGACACGCGAAAAGACGCATCCATGCGGCGCTCGGCTTCGGGCGTCCTTGCCCTCAGACGGCCTGACAAGGCAAGAGACCATTCCAGATGCTCCTATCATTGGATTTTCGGACGTGAATTTGTATGCGATAGATAAATCAAAGAAGTGATTGAGCAGGCTGGGTGTTGTAGAGGTTTGCAGGGCCGTCTGAGGCCATGGATGGCCGAGGTCGAGCCCCGCATGGATGCGTCTTTTGGTGTGCCCTGCAAACCTCTACAACACCCAGTCTGCGGCTAACCTACCCTGATTTAACCCCCAGCAAACAAACCCACCCATCCTTCTCCCCAGCAATCGAAATTTCAATATCCGACGCATAGTGGGCACATAAGTCCTCGGCCTGATTCTCCAGTAGCCCAGACAACAACAGGCGTCCACCCGGTTTAAGGAGTGACAATAGGGTCTCCGACAAGCTGGCAAGCGGCCCCGCCAGAATGTTGGCGATTACCAGCTCGGCTTTGCCTGTGTAAATGTCGAAGTTAACGTTCTCCGGCAGAACCACGGTTAAGGATGACGGCTCGATACCATTGCGCTCGGCATTATCGGCAGTGGCTACCAGGGCCTGGGGGTCATTGTCCACAGCCAGCACCTGGGCGGCACCCAACTGTAGCGCCGCCACACCGAGAATGCCGGAGCCGCAACCGTAATCAACAACGCTGAGCCCCTGCAATGGCATGCCGGCAATTTCGCTCAGGCACAGGGCAGTGGTGGGGTGGGTGCCGGTACCGAAAGCGAGCCCCGGGTCCAGCAGCAAGTTGGTGGCGGCGGGGTCGGGAGGCTCTATCCAGCTTGGGCAAACCCAGAATGCTTTGCCAAATTGCATGGGCTGGTAATGTTGCATCCACTCGCGTTCCCAGTCCTTGTCCTCGAGAATCTCCACACGGTAGTTGGCGGTGTTGATTAATGTTTCGGGGAAATGGGCCAGAACAGCGTCCATGTCGGTGTCGGCGCGGTACAGGCCGGTAAGGCGTGTTTGCAGCCACAGGGGAGTTTTGCCCACACCGGGCTCCAGCACGGGCTGGTCGGCATTGTCTTCCAGAGTGACGGCCACCGAACCAGTGGCCAGCATAAGCTTTTCCAGTGTATCGAGTTCATCTGGCCGGGTGTCCAGGCGCAACTGCAACCAGCTCATAGGGTATACCTAGATGTCTTCCAGCTTGCTTTCCAGGTAGTGAATGCTCACCCCGCCGGCCTGGAACGCTTTGTCGCGAACCAGGTCTCTGTGCAGGGGCGTGTTGGTGCGAATGCCCTCTACAATCAGTTCATCCAGGGCCAGTGCCATACGCTTGAGGGCGACATCGCGATTCTCACCATAGCTGATTATTTTAGCGATCAGTGAGTCGTAGAAGGGTGGCACTGTATAGCCGTCGTACAGGTGGGAGTCCACTCGAATCCCGGGGCCGCCGGGGGCGTGGAAGTACTTGATTTGGCCTGGGGATGGGTAAAAGGTTCTGGGGTCTTCGGCGTTAATGCGACACTCAAAAGAGTGTCCCTTGATAATAACATCACTCTGGGTGATGGACAGGGGCATCCCGCTGGCGATGCGCAGTTGCTCTTTGACGATGTCGATGCCGGTTATCATTTCAGATACCGGGTGCTCGACCTGAATACGGGTGTTCATCTCGATAAAGTAGAAGCCGCCGTCCTCGTACAAAAACTCGAATGTTCCCGCCCCTCTATAGCCGATTTCTATGCAGGCATCGACGCAGCTCTTGGCCACCGCCTCGCGCACATCGTCGGGAATACCCGGTGCCGGTGCCTCTTCCAGAATTTTCTGGTGGCGCCGCTGCAAGGAGCAATCCCTGTCGCCCAGGTGAATGGCATTGCCCTGGCCGTCTGCCAGTACCTGAACTTCGACGTGCCGTGGCTTTTGCAAAAACTTCTCGATGTAGACCACACCGCTGCCAAAGAAGGAGGCGGCTTCCGTCTGGGTAACTTGTACCGAGTTGAGCAGGGCTGCTTCATTGTGTACCACACGCATGCCGCGCCCGCCGCCGCCCGCCGCCGCTTTGATGATAACGGGGTAGCCAATGTCTTTGGCGATTTGCAGGGTGCGCTCGGAATCGTCGGTTAGGCCACCATCAGAGCCCGGTACAGTGGGAACACCGGCGCGCTTCATGGCTTTGATGGCGGACACTTTGTCACCCATCAGGCGAATGGTGTCGGCAGTTGGCCCGATAAAGACAAAGCCACTCTTTTCGACCTGGTCGGCAAAATCGGCGTTCTCTGCGAGAAAGCCATAGCCTGGATGAATCGCGGTGGCATTGGTCACTTCTGCTGCACTGATAATAGCCGGTACGTTTAAATAACTGTCGGTAGAGGCGGGGGGGCCAATGCACACGGCTTCATCTGCCAGGCGAACATGCATCAGCTCACGGTCTGCGGTGGAATGCACGGCAACTGTGCCGATGTCGAGTTCCTTGCAGGCGCGCAGGATGCGCAGTGCGATCTCTCCGCGGTTGGCAATCAGGACCTTTTCCAGCTTGGCCATGGGTGATCCTCTTTTATACGATGGAGACTAAAGGCTGGTCAAACTCCACCGGTTCACCATTTTCAACCAGTATCGCCGCGATGGTGCCCGATTTGTCGGCCTCAATCTGGTTCATCATTTTCATGGCCTCTACAATGCAGACCACGTCGCCTACTTTCACCGATTGCCCGACTTCGAAGAAAACCGGAGAGGTGGGAGATGGCGAGCTGTAAAAAGTGCCAACCATCGGGGATCTGACTACATGGCCTTCGATAGCGGCTGGTTTGGTTGGTGCCGCCTCGGCAACGGGCGTAGTGGTAGCAGCGGCTATAGGAGCCGCTGCCGGTGCCGGAGCACTATACACAGGAGCGGCGGGATAGGGCGCCATCGCCATCCGTTGTGCAGCGCCATTGCGGCTGATGCGCACGGACTCTTCGCCCTCCTTGATTTCAATTTCATCAATGTCGGACTCTTCCAGTAACTCGATCAATTTTTTTACTTTGCGAATGTCCATAATGCTGTCTCTTTGTCTTTTATAAAGTGTTGATTAAGGTTGTTCAAGCCTGTGCAGTGCAGCCTGTAACCCAAGTTCATAGCCCTGTGCCCCCAGGCCGCATATCACGCCCTGGGCAATATCAGAAAAATAGGACTGTTTGCGAAAGTCTTCCCTGGCGTGGGTGTTGGACAGGTGTATCTCAATAAAGGGGATGGCGACTGCGGCCAGCGCATCCCTGATGGCGACACTGGTATGGGTAAAAGCTGCCGGGTTGATGAGGATAAAGTTAACCCCCTCGTGCCTGGCGTCCTGTATCCGCTCGACCAGCTCATATTCGGCATTGCTTTGCATGCTCAGGAGATGGTGTCCGCGCTCCACAGCCAACTGCTCCAGGGAGCGGTTGATATCACCCAGCGTTATGCTGCCGTAGATGTCCGGTTCGCGTTCGCCCAGCATGTTCAGGTTGGGCCCATGTAAAACGAGGATAGTTGCCATGAGGTAATACTGCCGCAGATTTGGTCAATTGTCTATATTTTCACGTAGTTTGTGGATTTTGACCACAATTACACACTGATTTTAAGAAGTTAGCTGGTTTTAATAAGTAAACTGCAAGTGCTTTACAGTGCCAGCGGCTTGCCACTGGCACTGGCTATTGCTTCAAGCACCGTAGATTTTGTTAGCAGCTGCGGCAGGATAATAGGTTTTTGCGCGGGGTCTGCCGGATACATGATGTAAAAAGGGATACCATTGCGCCCGTGCTTTTGCAGGAATTTGCCGATATCCGCGCTGTAGTGAGTCCAGTCGGCAACCATGTAGGCCACGTCGTGATCCACGAATGCAGCGCTGACCTCGTCACTCAGCAGGACCGCCTGCTCATTGGCGATACAGGTTATACACCAGTCGGCTGTGACATCGACAAACACGGCTCGCCCGGTGTTGCGCAGGTCTGTGAGTTGCTGTTCGGTCCACGCCGGGGTGTCGCTGGCCTCCCGTTGTTCTGCCGGTACGGTGATGGCCAGCATCAGGGCGCCGGCCACGCAGGCTGCGGCCAGGCCTTTTCGCCACCCGGTATAGCGCCACAACCACAGGCCCAGTGCCAGCAGCAGCGCGCCACCCAGAGCCAGGGCCATGGTATTGACACCGGTCTGGCGCCCGGCAACCCACAGCAACCAGATAGCCGTGGCATACAGGGGAAAGGCGAGTAACTGTTTGAGCGTTTCCATCCACGGCCCGGGCCTGGGCATCACACGGCGTGCACCGGCGCTGTAGCTAAGCAATAGCAAGGGAGCAGCCATGCCACTGCCAAGGGCGATGAATATCGCCATGGCTACCCAGGGTGGCTGGGTGAGTGCAAAGCCCAGGGCGGTGCCCATAAAAGGCGCGGTACAGGGGCTGGCCACTACTACAGCCAACACCCCGGTGAAAAAGCTACCGCTCAAGCCCTTGCGGTCGGCCAGCCCGCTGCCAACGCCCATGACGCCCTGGCCCAGCTCAATAATGCCGGACAGCGACAGGCCCATCGCCACAAATAAATATGCCAATACAATCACAAAGGCGGGCGATTGCAATTGAAACCCCCAGCCCAGGGCACTACCGGCCTGCTGCAGGGAAATCAAAATTGCGGCAACCACAACAAAGCTGAAAATCACACCGCCGGCATAGACCCAGCCGTGAATATGGCGGTCGCTGTCGTCGCTGCGGGCAAAACTGAGTAGTTTAAGGGACAAAATGGGAAAGACGCAGGGCATCAGGTTGAGTATGGCTCCGCCTAAAAAAGCCAGCAGCATCATATAGAGCAGCGAGCTGGCTTCGCTGGATGGGTTTTCCCCCACCACACTGTTCTGGCCGGAAGAGCGCGCTGGTTTTGCAGGTGATTTTTCTACCGCAGAGATTGTTCCGGCACTGAAGTCCACTTTGAAATACTGTGTCTGCGGGGGGTAGCACAGGCCAGCATCGGCACAGCCCTGGGAGGAAACCGCCAGAGTGCCGATAGAAACTGCGCCGCGTTGCAGTTGCAGGGAGATGTCGGCATTGTGGTAGTAGACTTTTACATCGCCAAAATATTCGTCGTGGCGTTCAATGGCTGGTGGGAAGTTAATGTCCAACTCCACTGGCCCCGAGCTGTCTTCCAGCTTAAAGGCAAATCGATGCTGGTACAGGTAGTAGCTGTCTTCAATCTGCCAGTACACACGTACGCCGTGATCGCCCTCAATTTCAAGGGCAATCTGGTAGGCCTCCTCTACCGGGAGGAATTCCGGTTGGTTCATGCTATTGGTGCCCAATTCGGGGCTGCCCAGAACATCCTCGGACCAGTCCTGCCCGCCTGATGCGCCCTGGGCGTGGCAACAAAGTACGGTACTAATTAATAACACGGTGGCGAGCAGTGTGCGCATGGTGGTTCTCTTGTCAAAGTTGGATTGTAGCAGCCTGGGTCAGTGTCCCCAATCGCATTTCGTGGGGTGGAACTGCTATAGTGCCCGGCACAGGATTCTCAGTGTCCCTGTATGAACACTGAGACGCAGAGTTTCGAAAATAGTTTCATAGTGGAGTCGTGGGTGACAGGATATAGCATCACAGGGTGGCGGGCCACATCAGCCTGGGCAAAGCGTCTCGCAGTATTGGTGTTGGCTGCGGCGGCGGTCCACGGG
>JAUVBI010000009.1 GCA_030591305.1 Pseudomonadota bacterium | reverse complement strand
GGTACGATTTTTAGCGGGTGCACCTCTGCAAAGCGACGGGCGAGTTGCATGGGCATACTGCAGACCATGTCTGTGGTACACAGTATAGCCGGTGCATCGAAATAGGTGTGTATACACATGCCGTACTCACGCTTTACATTATGAGTCCACAGTTCCCTGTCAATCAGGCTGTCCCCTCGATTGTCGGGAAGTTCGAGAACCAGGTGTTTGAGCTGTGCGTACTGTTGCACGGTCAATTTATCTGTCACCAGAGGGTGGTTCTGGCGCATCAGGCAGACTTCACGGATGGTTCCCATTTGCCGTGAACAAAAATCGCTATCATTCATAGGCTCTATCCACGCATACAAGTCGATATTGCCGAAACGCATTTCTTTGGCAATATCTACTCCCGCAACGGCGAGTGTATTGATGCGTATCGGAGAGTTCATCTCGCTTAACAACTCCATAAGGCGAGGCAGTAAAACCAATTCGCCGTAATCACTGAGGACGAGATTGAAGGTCCGTTCACTCTGGCTGAGGTCAAATTCAATATTCTGCTCCAGAGCCTGGGACACCAGGTCCAGGGCTCTGCGTACGGGCCCGGCCAGCTGTAGTGCGCGGGGGGTGGGTTTGACACCGCGTCCGGTACTTTCAAATAACTCATCCTTGGCAACATGACGGAACCGGGAGATCGCCAGGCTAAGAGCGGGTTGGCTCATGCCGATTTTTTCTGCAGCACGGCTCATATTGCCCTCGGTGATAACGGCGTTAAACACCGTCAGGAGGTTGAGGTCTACCGCTCGAAGATTCATACATCATTCCTCTCAGTATATGCTGGTATTTATACTACACATATCAGGCATATAAACAATTGATTATATAAACATCTCGCCAGAGGTTAAATTGGCTGTCGATAATAAATAAATAGCTTAACAGGGAGAATACGATGAGAAATCTATTGAAGAGAACACAATTAGCAGTTGCTGTGGCATTGGCAGCCTCGGTGGTTGCGATGCCAGGTCAGGCGCAAATGCTGGAGGAAGTCGTGGTAACGGCTACCAAGCGGGCCGTTGGCCTGCAGGATGTACCTATTGCTATTACGGTGGTAAGCGGCGAAAAACTGGAGCAGCTTGGTATTACTGAGCTCGATGAACTCTCAGCGTATTTGCCCAATGTGCATATCGGTGAATCCGGCGGCAATAACCAGATATTTATTCGCGGCGTTGGTTCGGGCAATAACGCTGGCTTTGAGCAGTCTGTGGGTACCTTTATAGATGGCGTTTATTTCGGTCGCGCACGAAACTCTCGAGCAGCTTTCCTTGATTTGCAACGTGTGGAGGTTCTGAAAGGACCGCAGTCCACCCTGTTCGGTAAAAACACCATCGCGGGTGCCATCAACATCACAACCGGCCAGCCCGCTGAGGAATTTGAAGCCTATATCGATGCGGGCTACGAAACCGAGCTAGATGGTTTTGGCCTGACTGGCATGATAACCGGCCCATTGACCGACAATATACGCGCTAGATTGGTCGCCAAAACCTACGAACGTGACGGCTGGATGGAAAACCAGTTTCCCGGCGGGGAAGATGGCCCCTCTCAGGAAAACAATATTATTCGCGGTACTCTGGTGTGGGATGCTACCGACAATTCCACGTTTAACCTGAAAGCAGAGCATGGTAATTTCAAGACCAAAGGCGGTGTGTACAAGATCACTGTTGCGGAGCCCACGGGACAGTTCTTGTTCGGCCTGAACGATCCAAATTTTTCCGACACGGTTAATTTTGGTTACAAACAGTCAATCGGCGGGGGACTTCCCGGGCGGGCAATTGAGGACGACACGACATCCGATATTTTACAGCTGACCTGGGATTATCAACTCGGTGAGCATACCTTGCGCTCGATCACAGCCTATACTGAGTACGACTACGATAAGTGCAGCGATATTGATTACGCCTCTATCGACTTTCTTGATCAGTGCACGCAGGAAAGTCATGAGCAGTTTACCCAGGAGTTTTTGCTTACATCCCCTTTAGGCGAAACCTTCGAGTATTTGGCGGGTGTCTACTATCAGGATGCAAGCCTGGAATTTGATAATGATATTGGTGTGCACTGGTCGGGTGTGCCCCCGGTTGAGGCCGGCCTGTTTGGCTTGCTGGGCTTGAGCGGATTCCCGTCGGGAACTGCGGATGGACGACTGGCAACCTCGGTAGAGCAGAACACTGAAACCTGGTCGGCATTTGTCGAGCTGACCTGGAATATAAGCGATTCTTTTCGCACTATTTTTGGTCTGCGTTACTCCGATGATGAGAAGGACATCAGCAAGATAAATACAATTACGTCCTTCGGCGGTAACTCTGTATTACCGGATGCCGTTTTAGGTAGCATTTACACCGCGCTGAGTTTTTACACAGTCTATGACTACGAACTTGAGCGCAGTGAAGATCATGTTACAGGCAACCTGAACTTTCAGTGGGATGCCACCGATGACATGATGGCTTACCTGAACTTCGCCACAGGCTACAAGGCAGGCGGTTTTGATACATCCAATAACATGGATCGTTCGCGAGAGTTTGAAGATGAGACTGTCGATTCAATAGAGCTGGGCCTGAAATGGACACTCTGGGATGGTCGCGCCAGGGTTAATGCGGCACTGTTCCAGGGCGACTATGAAGATGTACAGGTTAGCTCCTTCGAAGGTTCTGGATTTGTGGTAGGTAATGCCGCCGAATCTGAGGTCAAGGGCTTTGAGGTGGATTTTGATCTTGCTGTGACAGATAGCATTACGGTAAATGGCGCTTTTGCTTGGCTGGACACCGAGTACAAAGACTTTCCCGGTGGTCCGTGCCGGGTTGATGACCGCTTGGACGGAAGCTGCAACGCTTCGACCGGCGGTCAGGATCTATCCGGGACTTCACTGCAGTTTGCACCGGAGACCAATGGCAACCTCGGAATTACCTACCGAACGGCTATGACCGACAAGCTGGACTTTATGGCTGCAGCCACCGTGCTGTACAGCGATGAAATCCTTATTCCATTGACCGGTGACCCCAAAACGATTCAGGATTCTTACACTAAATGGGATGCGCGTATTGCGCTGGAATCTACCGATGGCACCTGGTCGCTCGCTTTGGTGGGTAGAAACCTCACTGATGAAATAACCTTCAATTGGGCTAACGATGCAACCCTGTCCGGTGATGGCCTGGGCTTTGACCGCAGTTACTTCCACCAGCTGGAACAACCGCGCACTTACGAGATCCAGGCGCGTTATAACTTCTTCTAGTATCCAGGTAGTCCCTGTTAGGGGTGTATGTCGCCCCTTTTTTTCCTGAAATATTTCCTGTCGGAGTAAGTTGTAATGGACCGGGCGTACAGTGTATAGAGAAGGGAGAGAAGGTGATTGAAGCAAACCTGGATGTGCTGGGCTGTCACCCGGTTATCTGCATGACCCCATTAATATTCTGCTGTTTGATGCAATTACTGCACACGAACTTCGCTAAAGGCAGGGAAGCGAGATGCTCCAGGTATTTAGTCACTTACAAGCACAAGTCAGGAGACAAAAATGATTACTCATTATCCTCATTTAAAGATAGTTATGGCTGCACTACTACCCCTGTTGTTAAGTGGAGCGGTGGTCGCTGCAGATTCCAACTACTATGTGCCAAAGCCCGGTGAGATTTTTTCCTATAAAGACATCACTCCGGGAATTTGGGATGCCACCGAGCAGAATAAAAAACTGGATCCAATGAATGAGCTGTTGGAGATAATGCGAGCTAATCGTCTAGCCGCGCTTAATGATCCCGGGGCACCCCAGGCGTTCAGGGGTAAAGATATACTGGATGCTGAGTTTTCCTCGTCTTCCCAGCCATGGCAGACACTGGAAGATGTTTTTTCACTGAACTGGGATGCTGTTAATGCGGAGTCTCCCGCAGAGTTAAATCAGTTGAGAAAAGCTTTAAAGGTGAAGACGGTTCTGAATCACCCTGACATAAAAATAGTGGAGCTGGCACTTGGTGTCGGTGCAGTGTTACCCAGACATGCCGATGCTGCCCCCGGGGCTTTCCACATTATTGAAGGTTCCGCTGAAATTACCGTCGAGGGAAAAACAATCCAGGCTTACACCGGCACTTCAGTCAAATTGGAGTCCCTGACAGAGCGCAGAATTAAAGTGACCTCCGATACACCTTTGAAACTGCTCTGGTTTCGCTGGGCACCGGGTGGTCAGCAAGTGTATCTGGATTATGGATATTACCTGACGGGCAGTAACTTTCACGCTCAGCCGCTGGAATCGGTAATGCCTTCTAACTATGAGCATTGGCAGGAATCAGTGCGTAAACCGTTTATAGAAATGGACACTGCCACAGGCAATAAGCGAAATAAACAGGGCTTTTACGCCGAACAGCATAAACAGCTAATTGCGATGAAGAAACAGGAGCAATATAAAAAGTACACAGGCCTATACCCTGGCGCGCCACAATTTTCCAATGAGTTAGACGTCAACTGGTTAGATTTTGAAAACATCCCCGCCGAGGGTTTTTTCTGGGCAAGAGATGCCAGTAAAGCAGGTGATACGCTCAGAGCCTGGAATAAAATGGTCCGTATGAAGGGTGTTTTTCAGGCCAAGGTTCCGGGCAGCCAGTACGATTTTAATGTTTCCTATATCGCGGTGGGGCCAAAGGGTAAATATATTACTCACTCCCATGCGACCCCCGAGTTTTATTATATTTTAGGTGGTGAAACCCAATGGGTTGTCGACCAGAAACACTATGTCGCCAAAGCGGGGAATATGTATGTCCACAGCCCCTATATTGATCATGAAATGCGCGGACTGATAGAGGGTGATCCGGAAGTGGTTATTACCGGGAGCTGGGCTCCCTTTGGTGATCGAAGTGTTTTTCAGGTGCCGGGATTGCTCACCGAGGCTTTGCCTCAACAGCCTGTAGAATCTGTTATAGCCGATGATTTCAATTTCCATAACTTCAACACAAGGTCAGGCTTGGTTTTTCAAAAAAAATAGTGCTGTAAATTAGTTGGTACAGAGGCTGTAGATGACGGGGAATAACGGAAGGCAATAGACTGGGGGGGCGTTTTCGATATATCCTGACGACTCTAATTATGTCGAAGCCAAGTCGCAAAAGGAAATATCCAATGAAACTATATAATTCAATAGGCCCCAACCCCAAGACCGTACGCATGTATATTGCTGAATTGGGCGATACAATTGAGATGCAGGAAGTCGACATAATGGCTGCGGAAAACCGGGGGGAGGGCTACCTGAAGATTAATCCAGGCGGGCAGTGTCCGGCCTTGGCCTTGGATGATGGCAGTGTTATCGCTGAGATTACCGCTATTTGCGAGTATCTGGATGAAAAGAAGGGCGGTACTGCTCTTATGGGTAACACGGCGGAAGAGCGTGCGCAGACCAGAATGTGGGTGCGTCGGATAGACCACGGAATTCTGGAAAATCTCACCAACGGTTTTCGGTATTCCGATGGTGCCGCACTATTTGAGGGCCGCATGCGCTTAATTCCCCAGGCGGCCGATGATCTGAAAATCCTGGCCCAGGAAAAAATTACCTGGCTGAATAGTTTGATGGATGGCAAAGACTATATCTGCGGCGACAGATTCAGCATGGCTGACATCCTGCTATTTTCCTTTCTGGATTTCTTTACCCAGATGGGCCAGCCCCTGAACCCGGATAATGCCAACATAGTAGCCTGGTTTGAGCGTGTTAAGGGACGGCCTAGTGCAGCCGCTTAATCTGTAATGTTTGCCTGTTTTTCTGTGGCGTACATCACGCCCCACAATATCAACAGTTGGGCAGCGTAATAGGTCATCATAATGGGGTATTTGGAACCCGGCAGTGGTAGCACAAAGCGGTTGAGGCCAATCATGCTGTCGGAGGCTACAAATAATAGAGCCCCCGCGAATAACATAGTGGAGGGCTGGCGATAGAGTGCGGCACCGACGCCCATCAGGCATATTGCCGACATGTATACCGCCACGGGAAGCATTATTTCTCCAGCGTGGGATACCACGGGAATGCTGACCGAAAGCATGATGGCCAGAATCAGAATCAATCGCCCCCAGGGTAGTGGGCCTGTATCTCGCTGAGAGAAAAAATACCAGGCGTAACTCAGTTGTGCGACCAGGAATGAGGCGAGACCGGGTGTAAACCTGTCCATTTCCAGAAAGACATCACCGCAGGCAGAGAGTAACAGTGCCAGTGCCATAAACAATCGTGTGCGCCCCTGTAATGATACCCAGGCCACGCCCAGTAGTATGAGTATCGGCAGGGCTTTAACCAGCAGGGAGCCGGGGTAGGGCGAGTAGGGTATCGTCAGCAGATACACCAGGGCGCTGAAAGTGAAGGCCAGTAGCGTTATCCGCTTCAATGCAACTACACCAGAACAGACTTCAGGGCGTTCAGGCAAGTGGATACATTCTCCTCACTGCTACTTTCCCCCATCAGGCCAATGCGCCAGGTTTTTCCGGCAAGGGCGCCCAGGCCGGCACCAATTTCCAGATCAAAATTATTCAGCAGCGTTGCCCGTACGGCAGCGTCATCGACGCCCTCGGGAATATTGACGGCGTTAAGTTGGGGCAGGCGATACTCGGGAGCCACAGCCATACTCAGGCCCATATCTTCCAATCCGGATACCAGTGCATTGTGATTCTGTCTATGGCGCAGGTGCGCCTGCTCCAGGCCCTCCTCGTGCAACATCAACAGGGACTCGTGCAGGGCGTACAGATTGTTCACCGGAGCAGTGTGGTGATAGGCACGCTTGGCGCTGCCACCCCAGTACGCCATAACCAGTTGCATATCCAGGAACCAGCTCTGTACTTTTGTTTTTCGATTGTTGATTCTCTCCACCGCTCGGGGCCCGAAGGTAACAGGGGAGATACCCGGTACACAGGACAGACACTTTTGGGTACCCGAGTAGACGGCGTCTGCGCCCCAGTCATCCACCTTCAGTGGCACCCCACCCAGGGAGGTAACAGCATCGACAATGGACAGAGCGCCGTGTTTTGTAGCCAGGGCACAGAGGGCTTCGGCATCGCTGAGTACTCCGGTGGAAGTTTCGGCGTGCACAAAAGCGAGAATGCTGACGTTGTGGTGTTGCTCAAAGGCCTGGGCGACTTTGTCTACGCTGACCGGTTCGCCCCAGGCATCTTCAACCATGATGGCGGTTGCACCGCAGCGCTCCACATTTTCTTTCATGCGGCCGCCAAATACACCGTTCTGGCAAACTATAACCGTGTCTCCGGGGGAGACCAGGTTGACAAAACAGGCTTCCATTCCCGCTGAGCCCGGTGCCGAAATGGGCAGTGTTAACTCGTTCTTCGTTTGAAAGGCGTACTGCAATAGGCCCTTGATCTCGTCCATGAGTTTGACGAATTCCGGGTCCAGGTGGCCAATGGTGGGGCGGGCCAGTGCATCCAGCACGCGCTGGGAGACGTCGGAGGGGCCCGGGCCCATCAGGATACGGTGTGGCGGGATAAAACTGCTGCTCATATGCTTAGTTCTGTGTAGTTGAAGTGGGTTGCTAACAAAAGTGGAGCAAGGTTAGCAGTTTTTTACTGGATACTCACTTCAATTTAATCTTATTAATGGTTTTCAGAGCCAGTGGATAATCATAGGCTTCTATTTGTTTCCCAAGTTCTTTTATCCCTTGTCCGAGTGTACTTTCAAGCACCGCTTCATGCTTTGTGAACAGGTCATTAACGGCAGGGTCATCTTTTTCTAACAAGGCCTGAAGTTGACCGAGTAGTTCCTGCGCTTGCGCTGGATCTGCAGCAACAAATGGTGGTGTTTCCTGTGTGACAATATGGCTTAACCTCTCATGCAGGTATTCTTGCTCACTAGTGACCGATTCTATCAATCGAGAGACATCCTCTCCCTGACCCCCACTATTAATTTGATCATGGAGGTACTTCTCCAACGAACTTGCCGCTGCTTCTAACCTTGCCACACCAAGCGTTCCTGCAGCACCTTTGAGGGTGTGCGCCAGGCGTTGGGCATCATCCGTTTTTCCTGAATTCAGGTGCTCGCCCAGTTTGCGCATATCCTCTCCGTGATCTGAATCGAGCTGGCGGAGAAGGCGAAGGTAGGTTTGTGCATCACCACGCAGGTTACGCAAACCGATTGTGACTTCCACCCCTTCTATCCCCTCTAGCTGTTCAGCCAACGCCGCGTGATTTTCTTTTCCTGAACCATGTGTTTTACTCGCTTCAAAATCCCCTCTTTTAGGTAACCACTTCACCAGCATTGCGTAGAGATTGCGTGGGTCAACCGGTTTGGCAACAAAATCATTCATTCCCACTGCACGGCAAGCTTCTCTATCGTCCTCAAATACATTAGCCGTTATGGCCAGGATTGGTAGCTCAGATATGCCATCTGTGGCGCGAATAATTCTCGTTGCTTCCAAGCCATCCATTTCTGGCATCTGAATATCCATGAGCACCAGGTCATAGTCGTTGCTCTGTACCTTCTCTACCGCTATTCGTCCATTATCAGCATGATCAACAAGCATTTCCACTGAATTGAGAAGTTCCATGGCTACTTCACTGTTTATTGCATTGTCTTCAACCAGCAGGATACGAGAGCCTGCAAAGTGTGATCGTAAAATCACTTCTTGGTCTTTCACCTTTACTGAACCTTTTTTTGCTGGCATAACACCATGCCCTCTGCTTATCCAGGCAGTAAACCAGAATGTACTACCCACTCCAGGTTCACTGGTAACACCTACGCTGCCGCCCATCAGTTGTGCCAGACGTTTGGTAATCGCAAGCCCTAAGCCAGTACCCCCGAACTTGCGAGTTGTGGATGCATCAACCTGCTCAAAGGTTTTGAATAAGCTGGATATATTATCAGTGTCGATACCGATGCCGGTATCCTGTACTTCAAATCGAACCAGAATCTCATGATCATTCTCGTCAAGCTTTATCGATCGAATCCAGATGCTTCCCTGTTCCGTAAACTTGATAGCATTACCAACATAGTTGAGGAGTGCCTGGCGTAATCGGGTCGAATCACCTCGCAACCAATGTGGTACCGCATTCTGGTCTCTCTCGATGGTTATCCCTTTGGATCTGGCCTGCTCGTGCACCATGGAATGAATATAATTAAAGATGGAATCCAGGTGAAAATCGGATTGCTCCAGAAGTAGTTTTCCAGACTCGATCTTGGAGAAATCCAACACGTCATTAATAATGGACAGAAGGTGCTCAGCTGCGGTATCAATTTTTTCGAGTCGCTCTGCCTGACTGGGGGAAGTTCGTCCACGTTTCATCAAGTGGGTTAAGCCAATAATGGCATTCATGGGTGTGCGGATCTCATGGCTTATGTTAGCGAGAAAACTACTTTTGGCTAGATTGGCGGTTTCAGCTAATTCTTTGGCCTCGGTCAATTGAATGGTACGCTCTTCAACGAGATCTTCCAGACGAAGCCGGTGCTTATCAAGTTCGAGCGCCAGTTTCTTCTTTTCCGTGATATCTTCTTTGACGGCTACATAATGTGTGACTTCACCATTTTCCTGGCGAAGAGGGGTAATCAAAGCAAATTCGCTGTATAAACTCCCGTCTTTACGCTGGTTCTGGAACTCGCCCTTCCAGGGCATACCACTGGAAAGTGCTTTCCACATACCTGTATAGGTATGTGGCGAGGTCTTGCCAGAATGTAGAACGCGTGGATTCTTTCCCTGGATTTCGTCCCTGCTATAGCCAGTGGCTTTAACAAAGGCCTCATTGACGTATTCTATTTCGGCGTTGATATTAGTGATCACAATACTTTCCGGGCTCTGCTCTACCGCCTGGGAAAGTTTGCGCAACTCATCCCTGTTCACTTTAAATTCGGTAATATCCCTCACAACTACAACGATCTGTTTACTTTCAGGTAACTTGCTAAGCCGGGCCTCAAACTGCAGGGGCGTACCCTCAAGCTCAAGCTCATACTCAAAATTAAGCCATGCATTACTCTCATATACCAAAGCGATATTTTCATCAAACATTTCGGCAATATCTGCAGGCATCACATCCTGCATGCGCTTACCCATAAACGTTTCTGGTGACACATAAAGCGCAGTATCCGGTTTAGCACGATAATCTAGAATGGTTCCGTCCTGATCCATAAGAAAGTATATGTCTGGCAGTACTTCGAATATAGACGTTAGAATTTTGTCCTGCTCCCGACCTTTGGCTTCCTCTTTCAGTCGATCTGTAATGTCGTGTCCAGCGACAATAAATCCTTGGATATCCCCTTTTTCATTAACGTACGGTAAATAAGATACATCCATCATCCGCCGCCCCGTGTTGGGGAAGTCAATAGACGTGACATACTGGAGCTTCTTGCCGGCCATACACCGGAGGGCCCTTGGCTTGATGACATAATCAAAAACCGCTTGCCCATAAAAATCTTGGGGTGTCTTGCCAAGCAGTTCTTCCGGTTTTTTGTCGAAGGTGCTGGCGTAAGCTTCATTGACGGAAAGATAGTGAAAGTCTTTATCCAGTAGCGCTAGCATGTCTGAACTCTGCGCTACTATTTGCTGGGATCGGAGCAAAGCCTGTTGCGCCTGTTTACGCTCGGTGATGTCAAGTGTGATAGCCAGGAATACCGGTTGTTCTTCTTGCAGGTATTGCAGGTAAATCTCTACATCATAGCGTGACTTGTCTTTACGCTGATGGGTCGTGGTAAATATAACTTGGCTTTTTTCACCCTTGTGAAGTGGTGCAATGAGGTCAAAAAATTCATCCCTTGTAATGTCTGGTCTGATATCCAGCGGCGTCATCTGGTGCAGCTCACTCTGTGAGTAGCCCAGATTCATTAAAGCACCCTGGTTGACATCAATGAACAGAAGCGTCTCACTATCAAATGTAAATATTTCGTTAGATGACTTCTCAAGTAAGGTAGTAAAACGGTGAAGTTTTTCTCTCGTTCTTTTGCTCACTGTGATATCAACGACAGTACCCTGATAGTAGATAATATCCCCTTTATTATCCCGTTCTATAGTGGTGCTATCATTGACCCAAAATACCTCCCCATCGGGAGAGATGAGCCGGTATTTCTGCTGAAATTCAGTATGGCCCGCATCGGAATATGTTTGAATTTCCCGGGCAACTCTCACGATGTCATCGGGGTGCACCATGCTTGAAAATAGTATTTCACCCGACAGGAGTGCCTGTGCCGTGTAACCGAACCTGTGGACATTTTCAGATACAAAGTCTACTGGCCAACCCTCCGCTGCTCGCCATTTGAACAGAACTACCGGGCTGTCTTCAATGACCTGCTGGGCCTGAATAAGCCTCTCTGCATTATGTTTTTGCTGTTTGTCGTAGATCCACAGAATAATTCCAGCTGCGATAAAAAAACCCAGCACCAGCAGCATTAACAGGAACTGTATGGTTCGAAAGCGGGCAAGGTTCATGGTAATTTTATTAAAAACGACCGCTTCTAGTTTATAAGTTTGACTGAGTAAATCTTCAAATATCATGTCGAAATGTTGCTCAATGTCAGAGCCGATATAGGCTTGGTCCAAATTAGACCACCGTGTCTCAACCACTTTTTTGAAGGCCTCAATTTGCGTTTGCAATTTGTCGGCGTAACGACGAAGTTCGGGATCAACAAGCACGATAGTGATACCTTCTTCAATATTTGTGTGACCATCGAGCCTGGCTCTGGTATCTTCAGCAGCCTGTTCCAGCTTGTGCCATACATCTGAAATGTCTCTGGTTTGGTCGCCACTGATGGCCTCCTCAAGCCACAAATGAGCTGTGGTTATGTCGAGCTGAATTTTCTTCACAGTACCCTGTAACTTGATGTGGTACTCAACCATGTGGCTGCTCTCGATAATCGAGTAGCTCATGACTGCTACCGCCAGAATACTCAGAGGCATTGCCAGCCACGCGGGTGATTTTGAACCAGATGAGCCATATTCTTGTAAGGCCAGGCTGCTAGTTGCCATTCCTAGTAGTGTGAAACCAGCGGCGGTATGTACAGCCATATTGGTAGACTCACCCCAGCCATATGCCTGTTTATAGCTCATGGCATAGCCCAACATCGCGGTGACGCCCAGCCCCATAATCAACAGCCCGAGTAAGCCGACCACCCAAGTCGAATATTTGACACCCCGTAATTTTCCTGACCCAAACAGAGCCGCACCCATTATCAGAAAACACAGTGCCGTATTGGGCGCCATGCGACCCGGATGTGAAGTTTCAGTGGTGATGTAGTGCTCCATCAGGAGTTGGTCAATTCCGAGGTTAACCCCATATTGATATTCAGCCAGTGTTAGCAGACCGATAGCCATCACCACAATCCCGATTGCTGAAGCGGTGCCTCGATACCACAGGATGGTGGCGAGCAAGCCAAAGCCACTCAACACAAACCCCAGGGCTGTGTTGTACTGCATGGGAACAAACGTTGACCAGACCTGAATCAGTGAGGGGTCATTTGTGTGCCAGCCAATCAAAACTGATGTGCCAAGAATAATTGAGAGCGCCGCACCAAACAACGTTGTTGGGTTAGGAGTATGGGTGTCTTCAGATACTGCCTTGATGGTCGCTGGCATGTTGTGTTACCTGGTGGTATTCATGCGGGAGGGGTTTGATATTTGTTGGCAATTTCTACGAACGTATCGAAGGTAGCTGTGAAGGCATCCGTAATGTCAGGGTCAAATTGGCGATTGCGCTCATTGACAATAATTTTGCGGGCCTCATCAAAGGACATGGCCTGTTTATACACCCGGACTGAAACCAGTGCATCAAACACATCTGCTATTGCCATAAGTCTTGCCGATAGAGGGATGTCATTGCCAGACAGCTTGTCTGGATAGCCTTTTCCATCCCATCGCTCATGGTGCCAGTGTGCAATTTCCTTTGCCAGGCTAAAAAATGCAATCGGCTGATCAACATCTTTCTCTGCCATTTCGATAGCTCTTGCACCAAGTGCCGCATGGCTTTGCATGATGTTCTGCTCTTCATCTGTTAGCTTACCCGGCTTGAGCAGAATGTGGTCTGGAATACCTACTTTTCCGATATCATGCAGCGGCGCCGATTTTGTTAATAAGTCAATAAATGAATCGGTGATCGTGTCGCGGAAGCGCGGGTTGCTTTGCAATTGCCTGGCAAGCACCTGAACGTAGGACTGGGTACGCAAAATATGATCACCTGTCTCCGGGTCACGAATTTCTGCCAGATGGGCAAGGGTGCGAATACTGACATTCTGAATGGTTTGGTTTTCCTCCATCCTGCGTGCAACTTCAGCCTCAAGATAGTCATTCTTGTCATGCAAGAAATCACTGGCCTGCTTCAAGGTGAGATGTGCTGCAACTCTGGCCATCAAGATAGCGGGCCTGACGGGTTTTGTGATGTAATCTACTGCACCAAGTTCCAGCCCCCTCTCCTCATCCTCATCCGCTTCCATGGCGGTGATAAAAATTACCGGAATACCCTGGGTTTCACTGTTTTCTTTAAGGCATGACAGAACCGCGTAACCATCCATCTCCGGCATTATTACATCAAGTAGGATCAGGTCAGGCCGCGGCTCTGTGACAGCAACATCCAAAGCTCTGGGCCCTGAGTTTGCGACACGCACCCTATAAGTGGCGCTGAGTATTTTGCTCGTACTGGTCAAAATAGTCGGTTCGTCATCCACTATGAGAATTGTTGCGTCAATCATGAAGTTCCTCTCAATAAACTAAGCAGCCTGCCTTTGAGTATTTCGGCGTGCTCTTTAGCAGAATTAACAGTCAGAATTCGGGCTTTTAAATATAATCATTCATTCTCTTATTCGGGTGAATATTTATGACATACCTGTCAGCTGCTGATAGTTTACAGCTAATCATAGACTAAATTAACTTGATTTAAATCAATTTTTAACAAAGTGTCGCATGCCAGCATGCGACCAGTGGTACTGCGCGATCTCTGCTGACATCGGAAAGGAGTTTGCGTACCATGAGCAGATCAGCATGGCATTTTCAACTGAGGTTTATTTTACCCACCCCTGCAGCTCTTGGGCACCCAAGCTGTGATGCACCTGGAATTTGAAACCGTACAATAAAAAGAGAATATCCATGTCATTAATATCTCCAGACAACAGTATGGCCGTTATGGCGGGCCTGTTTTGCATATCCGGAGCTGCCTTTTTGCTCGAGAAAACCCGATTGGGGGCGCAGCTCACAGGAGCGGTTATCGCCATACTGGCAGCCATACTTGCCGCGAATGTCGGTTTGATTCCCCACAGTGCGCCCGCCTATGACTTTGTATTTACCTATTTTGTGCCGGTGCTCATCCCCCTGTTTTTGTTCAAGGCAGACTTGCGCCGAATTATTTCCGAGGCGGGACGAACCACTGCGGCGTTTATGCTGGCCACCACGGGAACGGTCGCCGGTGTAACCGTTGCGGCACTGGTCCTGGACTTGAGCAGCCTGGGTGCTATGGCAGATATTGCAGAGTCTCAGCGGGAGCCGGCGATAGCCGCATTGTTTACCTCTACCTATATTGGGGGCTCGGTGAACTATGCCGCCCTGGGTGAGATTACCGGATTAAAAGATGATGCCTCGTTTTTCTCCGCGGCCACGGCAGCAGACAACCTGTTCAGTGCCGTGTACCTGGGGCTGCTGGCGCTGCTACCCGGCTGGACATGGCTGGCCAGGCGCTTTGTGCCACACAGTGAGGCACCGCCTGTTGAGGAGGAGGCCACCGCCCCCATCAGCGCGATGTCCCTGACCCTGTCACTGGCATTGGCCATGTTGATAGTGACATTGGGTGACGCTCTGGGGAGTGCTCTGGGTTTGCAGGGCTGGCGCTATGTCCTCATCACCTCTATCGCCCTGGCTTTCGCAACCCTGCTACCGAATATGGCGCGTAAGCTCTCCGGCAGTTTTGAACTGGGTGTGGGGCTGTCATTTGTATTTTTTACGGCTATTGCTGCGGGAGCAGACATTGCTGCCATGATTGAAGTGGGGCCATTGCTCATAGTGCTGGTATTGATATTACTCAGTATTCACCTGACTATTACCCTGGGCCTGGGGATGCTTTTCAAGCTGAGTCTGCCGGAACTGATTATTGCATCCAATGCCGCTGTACTGGGTGCCACCACCGCACCTGCGATGGCGGCCACCAAGGGTTGGAATAATCTGGTGACACCGGGTGTGTTGGTTGGTGTTCTGGGGTATGCGCTTGGAACGTTTTTGGGCACACTGGTGTTCAAATATTGGGGGACTATTCTGTAGTGAATAATGAAGAGAGTGGCGGTGGCCAGATAGAGGCATTTCTTATGTCCTATAACGGGGAGGGCATACAGCACATCGCCTTTGCCTGTGATAATATCCTGTTGGCATGGGATAAGCTCAAGGCTGCTGGCCTGGAGCTTATGACAGCACCTCCCTCCACCTACTACGAGATACTGGAAGAGCGTTTGCCTGGCCACGGTGAGCCTGCAGACCAATTGCAGAGTCATTGGCGCCGATACTAAATAAAGGAGAGTGTAAAGGAATGGAGATCAAGAAAATTCACCACGTGGCCTATCGTTGCCGCGATGCCCAGGAAACCGTCAACTTCTATCGCGATGTGATGGATATGAATCTGGTGCTGGCCATCGCCGAAGATCAGGTTCCCTCCACCAAGGCGCCGGACCCCTACATGCATATTTTCCTGGATGCGGGCATGGGCAATGTATTGGCATTTTTCGAGTTGCCTAACTCGCCGGAGATGGGCAGGGACGAAAGTACACCCGAGTGGGTGCAGCACATCGCTTTTGAGGTGGAAGATGAAGAGGCACTGCAGGCAGCCAAGCTGCAAGTGGAGTCTAAAGGGCTGGAAGTTCTCGGGCCTACTCATCACGGCATTTTTAAATCGATCTATTTCTTTGACCCCAGCGGACATCGACTTGAACTGGTGGCCAATATTGATCAACCCGGTGATTTGGAGCGCTTGCATGAGGTCGCCCCTGCTATGATCGAAGAGTGGGCAGAAACTAAAAAAGCACCGCGTCACGCCGCCTGGTTGCACGAGAGAGAATTTGGAGAAAAAGTATGAAGTTTGCATCCCTGAACGAAGGTCGCGATGGTCGCCTGGTGGTGGTTTCCACCGATTTACAACGGTATCTGCACGCAGATATGAGTATGCAGCAGGCTCTGGATAACTGGCAGGCCCTGCAGGGAGACCTGCAGGCATTGTATGCACGGGTGAATGGCGGAGAAGGTGGCGCTTTTGATGAAGCCGCCTGCGCATCTCCTCTGCCCCGCGCCTACCAGTGGGCCGATGGTTCCGCCTATGTCAATCACGTGGAACTGGTGCGCAAGGCGCGCGGTGCCGAAATGCCTGAATCGTTTTGGACTGACCCTCTTATGTATCAGGGTGGCTCGGATACGTTTCTCGGCCCCCGCCAGGATATTGTCATGCACGATGCTGCCTGGGGCATTGATTTTGAAGGTGAGGTCGCTGTGATTACAGGCGACTTACCTATGGGGGCTTCAACGGAGGCGGCGGGAGAGCAGATACTCCTGCTGATGCTGGTCAATGACGTGTCCCTGCGCAATCTTATTCCAGGCGAACTGGCCAAGGGCTTTGGTTTCTTCCAGGCGAAACCTTCCAGCGCGTTCAGCCCCGTGTGTGTCACCCCCGACGAATTGGGGGAGAGTTGGGATGGCAGCCGCCTGCACCTGCCCCTGCAGCTCAGCTACAACGGCCAGCCTTTCGGCAAAGCCAATGCGGGTGTCGATATGACCTTCGATTTCCCAACCCTGGTGGCCCATGCGGCGAAGACACGTCCTCTTGGCAGCGGAACTGTTATTGGTTCGGGCACGGTGTCTAACAAGGATGCGGATGGCTCACCGGGTAAGCCGATCGAGCAGGGCGGGCTGGGCTATAGCTGTCTCGCCGAGATTCGGATGATTGAAACTATCGAGAATGGCAAGCCCAGCACACAGTTTATGCAAGATGGGGACGTAATCCGTATCGAGATGAGCGATACTCATGGGCAGTCGATATTTGGCGCTATTGAGCAGGCTGTGCTGATTCGCCCGCCTTCCTGAGCTGTGGTTATTTCGGACTACCTGACGGCTTTATCCAAACCGATACAATAGTAACCGACATTGCCCTCTTTAAGCGTGGGGCAGGTCAGGGGCTGCGAGGCTAGCTCCACCTCATTTGCCGCCGTATCTATGGGCAACACGACCGCATCTCCATAGCCCCTGGACTGCGCCCAGGAGCGACAGTCGGGTAGGTATTCCTCGGCGCGTTCTGATGCTTCAGTTGCAGGGTACTGGGCGCAATCGATTACGTTGTTGAGCTGTGCCTGAGCGACGCTGGCCTGCAATGCCCCAGCCAGAATAACTGCCGCCGCGTACTTGTGATTGTTAGCCATGTTTGCTTCCTGCAATGAGTTGCTTGATGTTGACGAAAACGGTGCTATCGCCCGTAGACGATCAAAAATAATCGGCATAGTGCCAGAATATAGCCCGGCAGCTGTGAAGTCGACAATTAGAAGTGACAGGTCCCAATTTTCGCTTCGGTTAACGCTTCAGCTAATTCAGCACTTCAGAAAAATGATCTTCCCCGCGGGTATTACACGGCCCGTTTCCTGTCTCTCAGGTCATTGCTTAGAAAGTGGGATGATGAAAAGCGTGATTGAATCTGAGCGTCAGCTCCTGGCCCCAATGCTGCCCATGCGAGAGGACTGACGGTAAGCGACGCGTGGGTTTGGCATATTTAAAGACAAGCTCCTCTGCATTCCTCCCATAGAATTTGACATAGAGGTACATTAACGCATTAAGGGCAATGCGTTGTGTGGCCGGGGCCACTCCGGCCTGAATCGCTAGATAGTTTAAAAATTGTTCAATTTCAGTTTTCCCATACACTGTGGTTTGCGGTAGTTGTGAAAGAAAATAAAACGATTTATCCAGTGCAGGTAAGTCCGCTCATTTGTGAGTGCATAGCCGTGAGCACGTAGGTCAGCGCGCAGGCTGTCCATTAGTTTAGGTGAACCGGGGGGAATAGGTTGGGGAATATCGTCCATCATCAAATCTCACATCCTTGTAAGAAGCACTACAAAGATGGGGGCATAATAGGGGGCCATCAAGCAAATGACCGTAAGCGCAAAATAAGCTGTTAACTTCCTTTTCTAGCATCGCGCCTTGACTTTGGGCGTTAGCAGCCCAATTCGCGTCTCGCACGGGTGATGACAAACGGCACACATAAATGGTAGGCTTCATTATATGAAGCGATTCAATTGGAATTCAGAGAAGAATCAACAACTCATTCGTGAACGCGGCGTCTCCTTTGAAGACGTAGTTTTTTACATCCTTCAAGGCGATATTCTGGATAATATGAAGCACCCTAATCTTCAAAAATATCCCGAGCAGAAGATTTTTGTTCTGAGCATCGATGAGTACGTGTATCTTGTGCCGTATGTTGAATCTTCAGAGGAAATATTCCTCAAGACGATCATACCTAGTCGCAAAGCGACAAAGAAATACTTGGGAGGTAGATGATGGGCAAACACAAACTTAGCCAGGAAGAACGTGAAATCCTCAAAGACTTCGAGGGTGGTAATTTCGAGTCAATTCTGTCGCCGCAACGTATAGAAGAGTTGCAGTCTATTGCGGCGGAAACACTTAGGAAAGATCGTAGAATCAATATCCGACTTTCAAGCCGAGATCTCGAGGGCCTGCAACGTCGTGCACTGGAAGAAGGTATGCCCTACCAAACTTTAGTTTCTAGCATTCTCCACAAATACGTATCCGGCAGCCTTCATGACGTCGCAGCTAACAAGTCAAGGAAGAAGGACGCTACAGCCCGCGCTTCTTGAGGCGTTATGTTTCTGAGTGAGTAATAGATAATGGGTTTTACCCCGACTTTCCGGACATATCCAAAAAGGGCGATAATGCCCCCAGAGGCACCTGAGTTGTCGTAAGCCCAAGGGCCTTTTGCGGTAGAGGACCAGAGCTATACGCCATGGTCCGGCGGGCTGGCGGCAAACATAACAAGCAGTGTCATGTCTTCTTCAATCTCAAAAAATGAGTGCTCGGTGGTTGCGCCCACGTACAGTAGAGAGCCCGGTCCTATGTTCCTATCTTCATCGCCAAGGTGCATGCGGGCTTTACCGGATAGTACCAGGTAGACTTCATCCTCATCGTGAGGGGCTTGCATATCTGTGCTGCCCGCAGCCAATGAGTAGATGCCACAGTTGAGGGCGGGCACGTTGAGAAACTCCAGGTACTCCACGGGGTCACCCTTGAGCTTGTTCCTGATTTCTTTGAGGTCAAATACCTGCCAACTTCCGTCTGACATAGAGCGTTGTCCTGTGTTTATTTGAATTGTTGGATGCAGTGTACCCGAATCAGTCCAATTTAGAGATGGCCGCGCGTAATTCGACAGAGAATTCGCCCTGGTGTTCTGCCGCGTGGTGCCGGAAAGCCGATTTCATGCGTTCGTCCCAAAACTTGTTGATATGCTCTGCCACTTTGGCCGCGACAATTTCGGTGTCCTCGCCGTAGTTCATGTTGGCGGCAATTTGCTCAGCCATACGGGTCAGTTTTTCTGTTTTGACGGTCATGGAAGTAACTCGTGCTGTTGCTTGCCCGTGCGACGGAAGTTTTGCTGCCATTGTGAAGGGCTTGTCACGGGGTAGGCCTGCACTGCGGTGACTTTATATTCGGGGCAATTGGTGGCCCAGTCCGAGTTGTCGGTTGTAAGCACGTTGGTGCCGGACTCGGGGTGATGAAAGGTAGTGTAGACCACACCGGGTTGAATGTGTGTGCTGATTAGAGCGCGCAACACGGTTTCTCCCGCCCGGCTTTTAATACCTACCCAGCTGTTGTTTTCAATGCCGCGCACCGCCGCATCCGACGGGTGTATTTCCAGCACGTCCTCAGCGTGAAAGGCCATGTTGGCGGTGCGACGGGTCTGGGCACCTACATTGTACTGTGCCAGGATCCGCCCGGTGGTTAACAACAGGGGGTATTTGGCATTGGAGCGCTCTGTGGTGGGAACAAAGGGTGTGGGGGCAAAATAGCCTTTTCCGCGTACAAATTCACCGATGTGCATGGTTTTGGTACCCTGCGGTGCCTCATCATTACAGGGCCACTGAATAGACCCCATTTCGTCCAACAAGGCGTAACTGACCCCTGAAAATGTGGGTGTCATACGTGCTATCTCGTCCATTATTTCACTGGGGTGTGCATAGTGCATGGGGTAGCCCATGGCTGTGGACAGGGCGCAGGTGACCTCCCATTCAGCCATGCCCGACAGGGGTTGCATCACCTTGCGCACAGGTGACATGCGTCTCTCCGCATTGATGAAGGTGCCGTCTTTCTCTAAAAAGGATGAGCCGGGTAAAAATACGTGGGCAAATTTCGCGGTCTCGTTAAGAAATAAGTCCTGCACAATAAGGCATTCCATGGCTTTCAGCGCAGCTTGCACGTGCTGGATGTCGGGGTCAGACTGGGCGACGTCTTCACCCTGAATGTACATGCCCTTAAAGTCGCCACTGACGGCCGCATCGAACATATTTGGCAGGCGATAACCCGGCTTGGGGTCCAGTGTGATACCCCAGTCCTTTTCGAAGGCTTTTCGGGTGACCTCGTCGGAGAGGTGGCGATAACCCGGTAATTCGTGGGGGAAACTGCCCATATCACAGGCGCCCTGTACATTGTTTTGCCCGCGCATGGGGTTTACGCCCACCCCCTCACGTCCCATGTTACCCGTGAGCATGGCCAGGTTGGCAATGCCCATTACCATGGTGGAGCCCTGGCTGTGTTCGGTGACACCCAAGCCATAGTAAATGGCACCGTTGGGGGCACTGGCGAACAGGCGGGCAGCTTGCCGTAATTGATCGGCGGCCACGCCGGTTGTTTCTTCCACCGCTTCCGGAGAGTATTTCTCATCACTGATAAAAGTGCGCCAGATATTGAAAGCGTCCATGTCACAGCGCTGTTCTATAAAGGCGGTGTCTTCGAGTTTCTCACCCACAATGACATGGGCCAGCGCGTTTATGACCGCAACATTTGTACCGGGGCGCAGGGGCAGGTGATAGTCCGCTTTCAGGTGAGGTGCGCTGACCAGGCCGGTCGCCCGGGGGTCGATGACAATAAGGCCGGCACCCTCACGCAGGCGCCGCTTCATCAGCGAGCCAAACACCGGATGGGCATCTGTGGGGTTGGAGCCTATCACCATAATTACGTCTGATTGCAGGACGGAATCGAAGGTCTGGGTTCCGGCAGATTCACCCAGGGTGGTTTTTAAACCATAGCCGGTAGGGGCATGGCAAACCCGGGCACAGTTGTCGACGTTGTTGTTACCCATGGCTGCACGGACAAATTTCTGCACGACATACACTTCTTCATTGGTGCAGCGGGAGGAGGTGATGCCGCCTATAGACTTGCGCCCGTATTTTTTCTGGATGCCCTTAAGACGTTTTGCCGTGAACTCGAAGGCTGCTTCCCAGCTAACCTCTCGCCATGGGTCGGATATTTTGTCGCGAATCATGGGTGCTGTTATGCGGTCTTTGTGGGTTGCGTAGCCAAAAGCAAAACGGCCTTTAACACAGGCGTGTCCATGGTTGGCCTGGCCGTTGCGGTCGGGCACCATGCGAATCAGTTTGTCGCCCTGCATCTCGGCGCGAAAGGAGCAACCTACACCACAGTAGGCGCAGGTTGTTATGGTGGCTGTGATCGGCTGCCCCAGTTCAATGACAGATTTTTCTACCAGGGTTGCAGTGGGACAGGCCTTTACACAAGCGCCGCAGGAGACACACTCCGATTGATCAAAGTTGTCATTCTGGCTGGCAACTATTTTTGAGTCAAAACCCCGGCCCTCTACCGTGAGTGCAAAAGTGCCCTGCTGTTCTTCACAGGCGCGTACGCAACGCGAGCAGACAATGCATTTGGCGGGGTCGAAGGTGAAGTAGGGGGCCGATTCGTCTTTTTCTGCAGTGAGATGGTTTTCACCGGTATAACCGTAGCGTACCTCACGTAAACCCACGGCGCCTGCCATATCCTGTAACTGGCAATCGCCGTTACTGGGACAGCTGAGGCAGTCCAGGGGGTGATCGGAAATATACAGCTCCATGATGTTGCGGCGCAGTTTTGCAACAGCGTCGGTCTGGGTGCGAACGACCATGCCCGGCTCAACGTGGGTGGTGCAGGAGGCGGGAAAGCCTGGCCTGCCTTCTATTTCTACCAGGCACAGGCGACAGGATCCGAAGGCGCTCAAATCCTCGGTGGCGCACAGCCTGGGGATGTCTGTTCCGGTGAGGGCTGCAGCGCGCATAATGGAAGTGCCGCTTGGCACCGACACGGGCAGGCCGTCTATCGTTAACTCGACCTTGTTTTCGCCGGGGGAGGCTGGCGTGCCCAGGTCTCTTTCGGTGCCCACGCGATACCAGTTATTCACCTTGCCAGTAGCCTCAGAGCTCATTGGGGAAGTGCTTCATTATGCTCAGTACCGGGTAGGGCGCCATGCCCCCCAGTGCACAGAGCGAGCCATCAATCATGGTCTGGCAGAGGTCTCGTAACAAGATGCGGTTTTCATCGACCTGCTCACCTTTGTGAATACGGTCAATAACTTCAACTCCGCGTACCGAACCCATTCTACAGGGCGTACATTTACCACAGGATTCGATGGCGCAAAATGCCATGGCAAAGCGCGCCATTTTTCCCAGGTCTGCGCTGTCGTCGAATACCACCAGTCCGCCATGGCCCAACATGGCCCCTATATTCTTGAAGGCCTCGTAGTCCAGAGGTGTATCAAACAACATGGGCGGAATATAGGCTCCCAGTGGCCCCCCGGCCTGCACTGCTTTGATGGGTCTGCCACTTGCGGTGCCACCGCCAAACTCCTCGAGGAGTTGGCGAAGGCTCAGGCCAAATGGTATTTCAACGAGGCCGCCGCGTTTGATATTGCCAGACAACTGTACCGTTAAGGTGCCCCTGCTGCGGCCGCTGCCATATTCCTGGTAGCTGGCTGCGCCACCACTGAGAATACCCGGGATGCTGGCCAGGCTGATGACGTTGTTGACTACCGTGGGTTTGCCAAACAAACCCTCCAGGGCGGGCAGGGGTGGACGAAAGCGCACCTGCCCGCGCCTGCCCTCCAGGCTTTCCAGTAATGAGGTCTCTTCACCGCAAATATAAGCGCCGGCGGCCTTGCGAACCTGCAGGGAAAAGCCTCCCAGGTACCCGGCTTTCCCGGCCAGTTTAATAGCTTGCTGCAATCGTCGGAAGGCCAGTGGGTATTCGGCACGACAGTAGATATAACCCTCATCGGCACCAACTGCGAGACCGGCGATGATAATACCCTCTATCAATACAAAAGGGTCGCACTCCATGATGAGCCTGTCCACATAGGTGCCAGAGTCGCCCTCATCGGCATTGCAGACGATGTATTTTTTGCTCCCTTCGGCATTTAATACCGTCTGCCATTTGATACCTGTGGGAAAGGCGGCACCGCCGCGACCGCGCAGGCCCGATTCGGTTACTGTGGCAACAATCTCTGCCGCTGGCATCTCCCGCGCCCTGTCCAGGCCTTTAAACCCGCCATGGGCCCGGTAGTCATCCAGTGAGTCCGGCTCAATCAGCCCTATACGAGCGCTGGTCAGGCGTACTTGCTGAGCCAGATAGGGGAGGTCTTCTATCGGGCCCAGGCAGCGAGAGTGCGATGCACCGGGGATGCCTTTGGAAAAAAGTGCGGCGATTTCATCGGTGCTGACATTGGCAAAGCCCAGCCTGCCTTTCGGGCTGTCGATTTCCAGCAGGGGCTCCAGCCAGCACAAACCTCTGGAGCCATTTCGAATGATTTCAATTTCCAGTGGCAGCTCAGCCAGGGCCTGGGCGATATCATCTGCCCCCAGGGACGCGGCGGTGGAATCGGAAGGTACATAGACGCGCACGCTCAGGACTCCCGGTACGCTAGCATGTCAAGGGTAGCGGTCAGGCTCTGGGCGGTGACCCGGCCATACAGTTTTTCATTGATCATTACTGACGGGGCGCAGGCACAGTTGCCCAGGCAGTAGACGCCTTGAAGGCGTACCCGACCATCGGCGCTGGTTTCATGGTAGTCGATACCCAGATGCTGTTTTGCCGCCTCTTCGAGGGTGCTGCCGCCCATCGCCTGGCAGGCCTCTGCGCGGCAGATATAGAGTGTATTATCACCGCCAGGCTCAGTGTGAAACCAGTCATAGAAGCTGATGACGCCGTGTACTTCTGCCCGGGAAAGATTGAGTAATTGCGCCACTGTTGGCACCGTCTCCGCGGGAATATACCCAAAATGTTTCTGCAGGGCGTGCAAAACAGGTAAAAGGGCGCCAACCTCACTCAGCAGTGGGGAGGCAATATCGAGGGTGATCTGTTTGATATCCAGCTGTGTCATCGCTCTAGCCTAAAATCTGCACCCGGTCTGGTCATAGAGAAGATTAAACTGCTTTCGCGAAAGAGTCTTCCCATATTACCTGTATGGGCTAGGACAATAGCACGAGCTGGGGTAATATCCTCATCAAAATACATAATTAGAAATGGGAGCTATAACAATGCATCGAGCCAGTCATGAGCCAAACCTAGCCTACGGTATGTTACGCCGTGCAGATTTGAACCCCGAGCGTATCGCATTGATATTTGAGGAGGAAAAAATCAGCTTTGGTGACATGGCCGACCGGGTGCGACGGCAGGCGACACTGCTGCGGGAGTCTGGTGTTTGTGCCGGAGACCGGGTTGCCTATCTGGGCTTTAATCATCCTGCATTCTTTGAAACCCTGTTTGCCGCTAACACCCTGGGTGCAATATTTGTTCCCCTTAACTTTCGCCTGACCGCCGAGGAGCTCACGTTTATTATCAATGACGCGGGTGTGCATACACTTATTTGTGACGACGCGTTGCAGTCGGTAGTGGCGCCGGCCATTCCCAATTTATGTTGCAGGCAGTATTTCAGCTCGGAATCAGAAACGGACAACTGGCGGCACCTGAACTCCGAACGAGCAGCGGCTGAGCCGGTCAAAGGTATTGCCTCAGCCGATGAGCATGATATCAGCCTGATAATGTATACCTCGGGAACCACTGGGCTTCCCAAGGGCGCCATGTTGACCCACGGCAATATTTTGTGGAATAACATCAATGCGATGATGGCCTTTGGCAGTTCCCGCGATGATATCGTGTTAACGGCGGCGCCTGTTTTCCACATTGGTGCCCTGAACGTCATGTGCCTGAACTGTTTTCAATTGGGCGCTACCGTGGCCCTGCTGCGCAGTTTTGATCCCGGCCAGGTACTTGCCGACTTCGAGCGCTACCGGGCGACACATATGTTTGGTGCGCCGGCGATGTTCCTGTTTATGTCCCAGCAACCGCAATTTGCCGATGCCGATCTCAGCTCGATCAAGATGTTGCTCTGTGGGGGCGCCCCGGTACCTGTTCCACTGATAGAGCTTTATGGTGAACGCGGTATCTCTTTCTGCCAGGCCTATGGCTTGACCGAGACAGCACCTTTCGCCTGTGGCCTGAGTGAAGAATGGGCAGTGAAAAAGCTGGGCTCAGCAGGGCAGGCGCCTCTGTTCACCGAAGTGCGTGTCGTCAGCGAAGACAACAAGGTATTACCGGCGGGAGAGAAGGGTGAGATCTGCATACGTGGCCCCAATATTATGAAGGGCTACTGGAACAGGCCCGAGGCCACCGCCGAGGCCATTGACGAGATGGGCTGGTTTCACTCGGGTGATATCGGCTACATGGATGAGGACGATTTCGTCTTTATCTCGGACCGCCTCAAGGATATGGTGATTTCAGGGGGAGAAAATGTTTACCCGGCGGAAGTAGAGAGTATTTTGTATAAACACGGTGCCATCGCAGAAGTGGCCGTCATCGGTTTGCCCGATGAAAAATGGGGTGAGGCGGTCACCGCTGTAGTGGCGCTGAACGAAGGGCAGGAGCTTTCCCTGGAGGGCTTGCGTGAATTTGCTACAGACCACCTGGCCCGCTACAAAATCCCCCTGCGCCTGCATGTCGTGGACGCGCTGCCGCGCAACCCCGCGGGCAAGGTTTTGAAGTATGTGCTGAAGGAGCAGTTGTCGGATTAGCCTGTTATTCAGGGACTGTTTTCTCCACCGCAGCCTGGGCTGCGGCTATCCGGGCAACGGGTACGCGGAAGGGGCTGCAGGACACATAGTCCAGGCCCAGGTCGTGACAGAATTGAATCGACTTCGGGTCACCGCCGTGCTCACCACAAATGCCATATTTAATACCGGGTTTGCGAGCCCGACTCTCGGTGACGGCCATTTCCATCAGTCGTCCTACCGCCCGTTGGTCCAGGGAGACAAAGGGGTCTGATTCCACTAGTTTTTTAGTCAAATATTCCGGCAGGAACTTGCCTATGTCATCGCGGGAGAAGCCATAGGTCATCTGGGTTAAGTCGTTGGTACCGAAGCTCATAAATTCAACTTCTGGCGCCAGGCGGTCTGCGCCCAATGCCGCCCTGGGTGTTTCCACCATGGTGCCAATCTTGTAGGGAACAGACACGCGTTTTTCACTCAGGACCTCATGAATGCCCTGATCGATAATCTTGTTGATCAGGCGAATCTCCCGCACATTGACCACCAGCGGCACCATGATTTCTGGAAAGGGCTTGTAGCCTTGCTCGGTGGCATTCACTGCGGCAGAAATAATGGCCTTGACTTGCATCTGGGTAATTTCCGGATAGACAACCGACAGCCGACAACCGCGGAAACCCAGCATGGGGTTAACCTCGTGCATGCTTTCAGTGATCTCTCGAATCTTCGCTACGGGTTTCCCGATGCGTTCGGACAGGGCCGCCATCTCTTCCTCGGTATGGGGTAAGAATTCGTGCAGCGGCGGATCGAGCAGGCGAATTGTCACCGGCAGGCCATCCATTACCTTGTACAGTTCCAGTATATCGTCGTGTTGAAAATGGAAAAGCACATCGAGAAACTTTTGTCGCTCCTCTTTGGTTTCCGATAAAATCATTGCGCGCATGACGTCAATGCGCTCAGCGTCGAAGAACATATGCTCGGTGCGGCACAGGCCTATACCCTCGGCACCCAGCTCTCGTGCCTTGGCGGCATCCGCAGGTGTTTCTGCGTTGGCCCGTACTTTTAACTTGCGGTACTTGTCTGCCCAGGATAGCAGGGTCTGGAAATCTTCTCCGGTGCTGGCCTCTGTTTTGGGAATGTCGCCCAGCATAACGTCACCGGCGGTGCCGTCCAGGGTGATGATGTCGCCGCGCTTGATAACCACACCGTCCGCAGTGGTTACCGTGCCCTGGGCGTAATTGATGGTCAGGCTGCTGCAGGCGGTAATAGCACAGACGCCCATGCCCCTGGCCACCACGGCGGCGTGGGAGGTCATGCCGCCCAGTTCGGTGAGAATGCCCTCGGCCACTTTCATGCCGTGGATGTCTTCCGGTGTTGTTTCGCGGCGCACCAGGACGACTTTGTGGCCCTGGTCTGCGACCTCCACTGCCTCTTCGGCTGAGAACACAACCTGACCGGTGGCTCCGCCCGGACTGGCCGGCAGGCCCGTGGCAACGAT